>NZ_JAILWL010000157.1 GCF_025698965.1 Roseibium sp. | reverse complement strand
CGCCATGGCTTTTTGTTCAGAAAACGGAATGTCCCGGAAAATCGTGTTCCGATGCGCCTCACGGGCAAGAGAGATCCCGGCCCGGGCGTCTTCTTCCGACCCGTTCACCAGACGGACCGTCATCCGGCCCGCCGAAACTCCGGACACAGCCTTAGTACCCGAAGGCGCTTCTGCGGCCTCCGGCTTTGAAGCCTGATCGATTTCCGATTGCCCGCCTGCACTCTGCCCTGCACCGGCAGTATCGCTCACACGTGCGGAGAGGACCGTTTCGGAACGGTCCGGATTGCCCTTGATCACTTTGCCCCTCTGAGCGCGGGTTTTGCCTCACAAATCCCACTTGCTCTACATTCCCATCGGAACCGCGAACCAGGTCGCACGGCCCCTCATTCCCCAAATCATTCACCATCGGGCGCCTCTTCCCGACGTTTAACAAAGTCTTAGCAATATTCGGAAATTTAACAAGGGATTTCTGCAACCTCTGGCTGCGCATTCGCTTTACCCAACGTCTTCAAGAGTTTGAAATGTGGAGATCGGAAGCGACATTAACGGTGCCGGTGTTTAAACCCTGAGAACGCAGCATCGGGACCCCTCCACCAGCCTCTGAACTGCTGCGCGAACGTGCTTCGGGTAAAACCTAGACAGCTCTTCAGGTAAACGGTCACCAGCATTGAATCCGCGGTCTTTTGATGCATGAAACCACACCAACTGGTGCAGTTCGACAGGCTTTCATTTAGTCATCAATGCAACCCGGACACGGCATCCGGTAAAACAAAAGCTTGGAATGCGACTACAGGTTCAAGCCGCCCCTCCCTGCCCTCCTGGCTCCCAAATCCTGCAAGATGCGTTGCAACTGAAGGCACTCTTCTGAAGAAGTTGCTTCATGCCATTGCGGCACCTGTTCCCGGGTCTCAAGCTCGTCTTTGCCGCCAAAAAAGTCTCCGGATACAAGGATCCGGAGAAAGTTGGAGCTGTCGTTGCAGCTCAGGGAGGACTGAATATCCCACGCCCATTTTTTTGAAGTTGTGACCGGTTCAAGTCCTCGATCGGTCCCTGCGCTTCTCTCGGCCGATACCGCTGTCATTACCGCCTGGAGTGGTCAGCTTTTCCGGTTCCAACAGCGCCTCCAACTCATCTTCGGAGAGGTATCCTTTTTCAAGCACCAGATCATAGATCCGACCTCCTGATGCATGGGCCTCAAGAGCGATTTCAGTTGCCTTCCGGTACCCGATGACCGGGTTCAGGGCCGTTACGAGCCCGATTGAATTTTCCACCGACAGGCGCAAGCATTCGCTGTTGCAGCTGATGCCGCGAACGCAGTTTTCCTCCAGCGTTCGGCAGGCCGCCGTCAAATGGGAAATGCTTCTGTTCAAGCTGTGAAAGATGACCGGCTCGAATGCATTGAGCTGTAACTGTCCAGCTTCCGCGGCCATTGAAATCGTTACGTCATTGCCCATCACCTCGAACGCGACCTGATTGACCACTTCCGGGATCACAGGATTGACCTTTCCAGGCATGATCGACGAACCAGCCTGGCGCATGGGAAGGTTGATTTCGTTCAGTCCGGTCCGCGGGCCTGAGGACAGCAATCTGAGATCGTTGCACGTCTTGGAGAGCTTGACCGCCACGCGCTTCAGAACCCCTGAGAGCTGGACGAAGGCGCCGCAATCCTGCGTGGCTTCCACGAGATTGCTGGCGGTAACGACCGGAACACCTGTCAACTCTGCAAGATGATCGCGGACCCGGCTCGCATATTCGGGATGTGCGGTAATTCCCGTCCCGATGGCGGTTGCCCCCAAATTGATTTCACAGATCAACCCGACCGCCTCTTCCAACCGCAGCTCATCCTCTTCCAGCATCGTGGCGAATGCGCCGAATTCCTGGCCAAGTGTCATCGGGACTGCATCCTGCAGCTGAGTGCGGCCCATTTTCACAACACTCTCGAAAGTTACCGCTTTTTCTTCAAAGGCCTTGCGAAGCGCCGACATCGCTTCGATCAGCCGGTTCACCCCGAACCATGCCGCCAGTTTCAGCGCCGTCGGATAAACGTCATTTGTCGACTGCCCCATATTGACGTCTTCGTTGGGGTGAAGCCTGGCATAGTCACCCTTTTCAAATCCAAGAAGCTCCAGCGCAACATTTGCGATCACCTCGTTGGCGTTCATGTTGGTTGAGGTGCCGGCTCCTCCCTGGATCTGGTCGACGATGAATGCTTCGTGGAATGCACCTTCCCGAATTTGTCGGCAGGCTGAAACAATCGCGTCACTTTTCTCACGTTCAAGCTGGTTCAGGTCACGGTTCGCAAGGGCTGCAGCCTGCTTGATACAGGCAAGCGAGTTGATTAACTCTGGCGCGTCCGCCACGGTCTGCCGAGAAATCGGAAAGTTCTCAACTGCCCGCAACGTGTGAATACCCCAATAGGCCTCCATCGGAACGAGACGTTCCCCCAACATGTCGTGTTCTGTTCGGAAGGCTTTGCTCATCATCATGAAGACCCGTGCGCTGGCGAGCAGCCAGACTTGCTTCGCCAGACCAAAGCGGCCCGGAGAGCAGGAGCTGACGGAAGCCCGCATCTGTTTTGCTTGTCGTTTTGCCGGAACTCAGGACAGGGCTGCAGACCTTTGCGGGTCCTGAAGCACACAACTGACATATCTGTCTGCTCCGGCGCTGAAATGTCCGATCTCGGTCAAGTTGCAAACCCCGTCGAGGGCATGAGGGCAGCGCCCGTAGAAGGCACAGCCGGGTGGAAGATCGATCGGGCTCGGTATCTCGCCCCGGATCAGTTTGGACCGTTTGTCCTGACCCGATTTTGGAAGCGGAACGGCGTCGATGAGGGCGCGTGTGTAAGGATGTAGAGGTTTTTGAAAGAGTTCTTCCGTCGGCCCCTCTTCAATCACCCGCCCCAGATACAAGACCGCCGTCTTGTTGCACATGTGCCGAACGACCGCGAGGTTGTGTGAAATGAACAGATAGGTCAGTCCAAGCCTTTGCTGAAGACCCTTCAGGAATTCAAGAATTTGCGCCTGGACAGAGACATCGAGTGCGGACGTCGGTTCGTCGAGAACGAGCAGTTTCGGATTGAGCGCGATTGCCCTTGCGATGCACACACGCTGCTTCTGGCCGCCTGAGAGTTCATGCGGATACCGGTAGAGAAACTGGGTTTCCAGACCGACAGTGTTGAGGAGCTCCTGCACCCGTTCTCTCAGCTCAGCCCCACGCATTGACGTATGAAGAACCAGTGGTTCTGCAACCGACCGGAAAATCGTCATTCGAGGATTGAGTGAGGAATGCGGGTCCTGAAAGATCATCTGGGCCGATTGACGCAATTGCATTTCGCTCTTCCGGTTCAGATTGCCGATATCGACGCCTTCGAAGGTAATCCGCCCTGTTTCGATCCTATTCAGTCCGAGAATGGTTCGTCCGATCGTCGACTTGCCTGAACCTGATTCTCCGACAAGACCCAGGCAGTCGCCTTTTTCGAGGTTCAGCGTGACATCGCGTACAGCCTTGAGCGGAACCGGCGCACGGCGCGTTCCCAAATTGAAAACGACATTGAGATGATCAAGACTAAGCACTGGCCGCCTCCAATTCTTCAGCCAGATGGCAGGACGCAACATGACCTCCGGCAAGGGGATTTCCAACTGGTGTGACTTTCCTGCAGATATCCAGGGCCCGAGGACACCGTTCCGCAAAGCGGCACCCGGCCGGCGGGTCAAGCAGATTGGGCAGGAACCCGGGAATGCCTTCAAGCACACTCACGTTCTTTTCCGGATGCGGGATCGATCTCAAGAGACCCTGCGTATAAGGATGAGCCGGATGGTCGAACACCTGCGCCACCGTACCGGTTTCGACGACTTTACCTGCATACATGACTGCAACCCGGTCGCAGGATTTTGCGACCACTCCCAGATCATGCGTAATCATCATCACCGAGAGGTTCAACTCTTCAACCAGTTCGGCAATGAGCTCGAGAATCTGCGCCTGTATCGTTACGTCCAGGGCGGTAGTCGGTTCGTCGGCAATCAGAAGTTTCGGCCGGCCAATCAACGCCATCGCAATCAACACTCTTTGCCGCATCCCCCCCGACAGCTGGTGCGGGTAGTTCGACATCTGCTTTTCGGCATTTGGCAAACGAACCTTGTTGAGCATCTCGATTGCCCGGGTTTCGGCATCTTTTCGAGAGATTTTCTCACCCTGACCACGCGCTCTGTTATGTGCCAGAACAACGTCCACAAGTTGCCGGCCGACAGTGAAAACCGGGTTCAGGTAGGTCATAGGGTCCTGAAAGATCATCGCGATCTCGATGCCCCTTATCCGGTGCATCTCCGCCGGTAAAGCCTTGAGGAGGTCTTTCCCATCATAAAGGATCTCACCTGACACAACCTCTGCCGGTGGACTTGGCAACAACCCGAGAATGTTGCGTACGGTGACCGACTTGCCGCAGCCGGTTTCCCCGACGATGCCGAGCGACTGTCCCTTTTCAACGGTCAGATTCACGTCATCCAGGGCATGATAGACACCGTCGAATGTCCAGAAATTCAGGCTGTAGTTTCGTATTTCGATTATCGGCTGACTCATTTCCGCCCCCTCGGATCAAGAACGTCACGCAATCCGTCTCCGACAAGGTTGAATCCAAGCACGGTTATGAAGATCGAAATGCCGGGGAAAAACGAGTACCACCACCAGTCCGGCAGATAGTTCCGGCCGGTGCTGATCATTGCACCCCATTCAGGATAAGGCGGCTGAGCACCAAGGCCGAGAAAGCCAAGGCTTGCAATCCCGAGGATCGACATGCCCATGTCCATACTTGCCTTGACGATGATCGGAGAGGCACAGTTTGGCAGGATGTGGACGAAGATGATCCTGAAATTGCTGGCCCCCATGGTCCGGGCAGCGTCGACATAAATTGCAGAGCGTATCGACAGGGCCTTGGACTGAACAAGGCGCACATAACCGGGCCACCAGGCAAGGGCGAGTGCAATAATCGCGTTTTGTACGCCCGGTCCCATCGATCCGACGATTGCGATTGCCAGGATCAACGCCGGCACGGACAGAAAGACATCCGTCAACCGCATGATGACCTGGCCAATTCTGCCGCCGTGATAGCCGGCTGCAATTCCGAGCGGCACACCAATCAACATCGCAACAACTGTCACGAAAAGACTGATATGCAGCGTGACGCGTGCTCCAACGATGACCCGGGTAAAGACGTCTGCCCCGACCTCGTCAGTTCCGAACCAGTGCTCCCAGCTCGGCGGCTGCAATTTGTTGTCGAGGTGAATTGCACCAGTGGCGTCTTCCGGATACGGGACAAAGAGCGGACCGAACAAAGCGACGAAAAAGAACAGCGCCACGATGGCCAAGCCGAGCATTGCCGACGCGTTTCTGGAGTAGGTATGGGCGTATAGCCGCAGCTGACGGATGGTCGACTGGTGACGTTCGCGCCAGGTTGCCTGGCGTTCCTCAGCCATAATGATGTTTTCCTGGGTCATATGTTTGCCCCTCTTACACGGGGGTCGAGAATTCCGTAGACGATGTCGATTGCCAGATTGGCAAGCATGAACATGAAGCCAAGCAACACGGTAACGGCGACGATGGGCTCGAAGTCGGAAGCGACAGCGGCCTCGACCGCGTAAAGTCCAACGCCAGGCCAGTTGAAGACACTTTCCACCAAAACGGTACCGCCGAGCATCCAGCCGAACCGAAGGCCGATCATCGCCATTGTGGGAAGCATTGCGTTGCGCAGAGCGTAGATCGCCACAATTCTGAACTTCGACAGCCCCTGCGCCTTTGCATTGACGATGTAATCCTGCGACAGGACCTCGAGCATCTCCGCCCGGTTCACACGGGCAATTGACGCAAGCGCTGGAAAACAAAGTGCGACGGCAGGCAGAACAATGTGATGTAACGACTCCAGCAGCGTGGTGAAATTCAGCGTCAGCAAGGAATCTATGATGTACAGACCCGTGATCGTCGTCGGCGGATCGGTGAGCAGTCCGAGGCGGCCACCTAGCGGGAACCAGCCCAACTTAAGCGCGAAAAACAACTGTAACATCAATCCGAGCCAGAACATCGGCAAACCGACACCTGCAACGCTGAAGAGACGGAGAGTGTGATCGGTAATCGTGTTCTGCCGAACAGCCGAGATCACTCCGATCGGCACTGCGATCGCGATGGCAAAGAGGATTGAAAAGAGAACAAGTTCGAGCGTTGCGGGAAAGAACCGCGCCAGATCGGAAACGACTTCCCGGCCGGTATGAATTGATGTTCCGAAGTCTCCCTGGAGCACGCCTCCCACATAGATGAGAAACTGAACCGGAAGCGGTTTATCAAGGCCGAATTCCTCACGGATCTGCTGGATCATTTCTTCTGTGGCGTCGGGCCCGGCCGCCAATGCCGCGGGATCACCGGGCGCCACATGAGAAATCGTGAAGGTTATCGCCAAGAGGGCAAACAGGGTCCCGACCATGATCAGGAATTTTTTTGCCGTGAAAAGTAGCATGATTGCACCAGACTGAATGTTACCGTCAAAGGAGCCGGAGATCTTCCGGCTCCCGTTTTCCTTGAGCGTCGGCCTTCTACTTCTCGATATGCAGAGGGTAGAGGTCGATTTCAGTGGTCATGCGGACCGGAGAATAGGAGAACCCGCCAACATAATCGCGGAAGGCAATCCGGCGTTCCCGCATCATTCCAAAAATCTCGGGCTGGTCGGCGACGATGCGCTTCTGGATTTCCGCATAGAGTTCGGAGCGGCGTTCAGCGTCTGTTTCGAAACGAGCCTTTTCAATCAGCGAAGCAACTTCGGGATTGTCATAGAAACTCGACCCGTAGTACTTGCCCCATGAATCTGGATGATACTGGAACGCAACAGCATCGGCGTCAGTCGAGACGGGCGTGGCAAAGATTGCCATCATGTCAGGTGACGTTTTGACGTCGCTCCCCTTTGCGACCATGTTCGGCCATGTCAGGGGCACCATTTCAACCTCGATGCCGAGATCCTGCAAACTGTCGATCAGGATGAGACCCATCAAACGCTGTTCTTCATTACCCTGAACATGGACGAATTCCAGAGTGATGCCGCCATCAGGCCAGTTTGATTTGGAAAGAAATTCTTTCGCCTTTTCAAGGTCCTGTCTCGGCATCGCTTCGACTTCAATCTTGGAGTCGATTGCGTCGGCGAAGGGGCTCGTCTGAAGCTTCGCCTTTCCATTGTATATCTTGACCAGGCCTTCATAGTCAAAGGCGTGGGCGATCGCCTTCCTCAGGTTCTCGTCTGCGGTAAACTCACCTTTGGTATTGAACTTGATGCCGAAAGCCGTCAGCGCGGGCTGTGTGGAGGTTTCAATACCCGGCGCACTTGCCACTGCGTCAAATTCGTCCGGAGACAGACTCAGGACGATGTCAGCATCGCCAGTGGAAAGCGCACTGCGCTGTGCTGCCGTTTCACGGATGAGCTGATAGATGATGCTCGCGGGTCCATTCTCGTCATCGTACGGGAAGCCACGCCAATAATTTGCGTTTCTTTCAAGTTCGTAGATATCACCCTGCTCGAAGCGCTTGATCTTGTACGGCCCACTTCCTGCATCATTCGACGCCAGCCAGGCCTGCCCCATATCGCCGTCGACTTCGTTTGCCTGAACCTGCTTCGGATTCATGACGTACCACCAGGGAAGAAAGCTCAGGAAAGGCGCATAAGGCCGATCCAAGGTGAACTGGACGGTGTGATCGTCCAACGCTTTGATGTTCTCAGGTTGAAGGAAGCTACTCAGCATCCATGCGGGCCCCTGGTTGAGCTTCAGGGTCCGCTCAAAGGAGAATCTCACCGCTTCCGCATCGACCGGATCTCCATTGTGGAACTTCGCCTCGGGAGACAGTTTAAATGTCCAGACAAGCCCATCGGGACTGGTTTCCCAGCTTTCGGCCAGCCAAGCGGATATTTCCGGCGGATTGTTTTCATACTTTACAAGAGCATCATAGAGCGCCTGCTGCACGGTTCTCGTAGACGCGTCATATTTCACACTTGGGTCAAGCGTTGCCACCGGCTGACGTCCGGCAACGACCATCACAAGACCATCCGGACCTCTCTCCAATGCTCCTGCATTGAACGGTGCCAATACCGCTACGGCAACAGCCGCACCAAGCACCGCGTGAGTAAACAATCTTCTCATTTCTCCTCCTCCAACTAATATACCCTATGCTTTTCGCGATCGATCTCAAGATTTATATTTACTATTTTCGAATACAAATCTAATCCCGGTCACGGTTTATCTTTTTAATTATTCTCACTTTTGATTTAAGTTCTGAAAATAGGTGTGAGCACCTAGTTTTTCAGAAAACTATTATCACTTTCTCTTAGGAAGTCAGTTTTCAACTCCCCGTCCGTTTGAAGAGAAAAGACTGGTAGACTCGACCGGCCAACTGGCCGGTAGGCCTCGCCCTCCACGGTCAATGCGGTTCCTTCAGGCAACCCGATGACTTTGGCATCCGGGTTCAGGAGCAAGTACTCTGTTAGGCGCTCAATACGCGTTTCCCCCCTGTGCCCTCTGATGGACGCCCGCGTGAAGTGCGGATTTATTTGAAACGGCAGAAGGGCAAGCGATGAAAAGCTCTTAGGCTCACAGATAGGCATGTCATTTGTGGTCGAGATCGTTTCCCCGGCAATATTGGATCCTGCACTCCATCCAATGTAGGGACATCCGTTCGCAACGCGCCGTCTGATCGGATCGAGAAGATCCAGATCCTGTAGTTTGCTGAGAAGTGCGAAGGTATTCCCACCCCCAATGAGGATTGCACCAGCCTGGGCTACGGCCGCTTTCGGTTTGGCAGTTTCGTGAACAGAGCGGATGTTGAGCTTCAGGTCAGACAGGGCATCCCGAACCTTTTCAACATATGCATCGTGGCTCTGCTGCACGCCAGCAAAGGGAACGAACAAAACGTCTCGTTCGCCCCCCAGAAAGTCCGACAAGAAGCACCTGGCGTGCTCCAGATACCCGGACTTTTTGTACCGGGAACTGCTCAACAGAAGCAGTCGCGGCGCCAGCGACTTATCTGCAACCATTTCCGGCCTCCCGAAAATGACTATTCTTTCCGTAAAGAGCGATAATCCTCTCATATTCGGAATTGTCGAAAAACTCGCAATTTCCAGCAGTAAAGGTCTTGGCCACTTCGAGACAGAAGCGAGCTGCACCTTCAACATCCTGCAGATCCGTTGCACCGGTGGCGCAACCGGCAACCGTCGTTTCAGTCGTCACCGCCACTCCAACAACAGGAACATCTGTCGATGTGGATGGCTGCAAAATGCTGTTTATGTGAAAGAGACCGTTGCCGTAGGGTGTGAGGTCCTGCTGAGTGATCGGCAATACGCGCGGCATACGGCCGGTCGTCTGCATAAGCACATCCAGCAAGCGCTCGGACACCCGCAGGATGTATCCATCCTTGACCGTCGGTGTGATTGCGACCCCCTTGTGGTTGAGGATGCGGTTGCCCTTTGTGGTGTCGATCGACAGAATCGCATCCATTTCAGGCAATACCTCTGTCCTGTTGGCAACGACCGGATCAACGGGTGAGTCCATGAATGGTACGGGAGAGTGCGGTCTTGTGGGGGCGCTAGGGCAGATATGCGTTGACACGATCACGTCGCCGTCGAGACAGTCGCCGTGCTTTGCCATGGAGGTCAGTTTTGCCGCCAGCGCCAGAGCCGCAAGCGCACCGTCGCCATCTGAAACAAAACCGGTCACTTCCGGACGGGCTCCCAGGCCACCCAGCCGTCCAATCACACCAAGTGTCGATGCTTTTCCACCAATGGACGCTCCCTTTCCGCCCGGAATCACGATGCGGATATAGTCAGTCTTGCCTTTTTCGGAACTGACGGGGGTAACCTTGACTTCACACGGCCCCTGCTTTTCCAGATAACTCGCCATAGAAGCGGCACTCGCGTCAGGGCGATCCAGTAGTTCATAAATTTCAATCGTTTGCTTCAGCATTTTGCTTTTTACTCGGACTTGAAGACACCACCTGCCCCCTTTCGCACCGGTCACGATGTTGCACCGGTCCAGGGGTATTTTTTCGAGATCGTTACGCTAGCGGTGCCGGAGGGCTCTCCAAATAAGTGCGTCCACGTATCGAGTGTCAGAAAGTAAAAGCATACGATTTGAAATTAGAGATCCGGGCCGAAAAGACTTAAGATAGTGAACCCATGTATGCTGACGGGAAAATTTCGATGCCGCGTGTCAATTTCATCACGGCTGGACAATCGCCGCGCCGAGGCATGCTCAAAGAAATCTTCGGATCACTCGACCCAAGTTTCGAAGTGGTGGAATACGGCGCACTTGATGGGTTCAACGACCATCAGATTTCCGAACTGGCTCCCATGCCGGGGGAACGGAGCATTCGCACCCGGCTCAAGGATGGCCGCTTCGCCGTTATCTCCGAAAACTGGTTGCGGGACCGGATAAGCCAAATCTGCGAAAACCTGAACCGGTCATCCGAAGACATTACGATTATCGGATCAACGTTCAGCTACGGTTCCGTCAGTCTTGGTCATCATGTTCTGCATGCAGAGATCGCCTTGCAGAACACGATGGAAACCCTGCTTGTCGCTGACCAGAAGGTTGGGCAGATCGTCACGCTTCGAAGCCAGATCAGTGAAGGTAATCACGTTAGTTCTCCCGGTATCATTTCGGTTCATGCCAGGCCCGAGCACGAGTCTTCAATGGTCGCAGCGAGCCATCAGCTTGCTGACTGCGATTTTATTGTCCTCAGCTCCATGGCGCATTCCGAACGGCACCGAGAGCTCATTATTCAAGAGACCGGCAAACCGGTCATTTTGATGCGCCGTGTGGTGGCAAAAATCATTGCGCGTTCCCTGTCCGCAGCCGACAACAAGTCAGATTGTGGCGACTTGGCTATGACCTCGGATTTCGCGAAAAACTACGCTTCTCTTTCAAACAGAGAGCGAGAAGTCTTTCACTGTGTCCTGAATGGAATGGTAAACAAGAGCATTGCTCTTTCGTTAGGTATCAGCCATCGCACAGTTGAGATTCATCGCACCAGGATCATGAAGAAGTTTGGCGTCAGAAACGCGATCGAACTGCTTGCCCTGGTGAAACACCATCCCGACACCAACAGTCAGCTTGATCACTTGGAACGTAGTTTCTGATGTCTGCAACGGCTGCACACTTTTGATCTGATACCAGAGGGTAAAATCATGCAAAGCGGCGAAAAGGAGTTTTCCCTGGCGTTCCTGACCGTGGGACAGGCACCGAGAACAGACATATTTCCCGAACTCACAGATCTGCTGAAATATCCAGTGCGCTATCGAGAGTTTGGCGCCGTGGACGACAATGCTGCTCTTGCAACAGCCCGAATCTCCAAAGTGAAGCCGGATCAACTGGCGTATTGTAGTCGTCTGCGTGACGGCGGCGAAGTGGTTTTGGACAAGATCCGGGTCACCGAGCTGATGCAACAACTTCTTCTAAGTTTCAAATCCGACGAATTTGATCTGGTGGTCATTCTCTGCAGCGGAGACGCTGCCGACTACAAATGTGCTTGCCCCGTGATCACTGCCGGCGAAGTGATTTCTCAGGCAGAAGACGACCTTCGTGCCTGTGGTCTTGACCTTGGTATCATTACTCCTCTGGCCGAAGGCATGCAAAAATACATCGACGGTCAAGGTTACTCGGAAGCTGCAATCACATTCGCATCGCCGTATTCGGGTGCGGACATGGCAAAGGCCGGTGCAAAGCTCGGGGCTTATGATCTCATTCTCATGCATTGCCTGGGTTACTCCCGAGAGATGGGGAATATAGCTGAAACCCAGTCAGGCAAACCGGTTTTGACAGCACGTCAGTTGCTCTCTAAGGGCATCAATGACTGGCTTTCATTCCAAACACAGAAGATGAAGGCTGCCGTTTGAACACAATAATCAGACACGTACAACATAATCAGACACGTATCTGAACCCATGCCTTTGCAAAGGCAGACCTGTAGAATGTTGCACGCACTGCCCCAAGCAGTGCGTGCGAATGGCAGATGGGACCTGACGCGCAAAGCCCCCATTCAGTGCAGTTTCAAACCCAGCAGCCTCTCGGCTTCGGCAATTGACTTACGATCCGTGACACCGCTGCCGAGAAGCAACTTTTCCTTTTCGACGACAAGAACTCCAACCCGCATTCCCTGTTTCAATTCCGAACTGGCAAGCGGCAAGCCGGTTTCCATGGACAGCAAGGTAATAAGGGTCGGAAAAGTTGCTTGCCGTTCCCCCGATATTTCCAGTGTCATGAATTCGTTCATGACCGAAAGTTTCACCGCTTCATCACCAGACAGTTCGCAACGGCCAAGTGTGTAACCACTGGA
>NZ_JAILWL010000156.1 GCF_025698965.1 Roseibium sp. | reverse complement strand
ATCGGTAGCGGCATTCAGACCGTAGGCACATTCGTTCCCGTCGTCGGTTTTCTGTTTCTCTGTCAGATTTTCCTGGAAGAAAGCGGTTACATGACGCGGGCAGCTGTGGTTGCCGACAGGCTCATGAGACGTCTGGGACTGTCCGGCCGTGCCTTCTTGCCCCTGATCCTCGGATTCGGCTGCACCATTCCCGCCGTTCTCGCGACACGGGCATTGGATACACGCGCCGAACGGGTCCTGACTGCCATGATGGCGCCTTTTATGTCCTGTGGCGCACGGCTTCCCGTCTATGCCCTGTTCGCTGCCGCATTTTTTCCGGTGGGAGGACAGAACGTTGTCTTTGCCCTTTATTTGATCGGCATCGCCGCGGCACTTTTCACCGGTTGGATGCTGGCTCCCCGCCTGACTGCCCGAACCCCTCGCCCTCTGGCGATTGAACTGCCCATTTACCAGATGCCTCAGCCGGCAAGGCTGCTGCGTCTTTGCGGCACGAGAATACGTCGCTTCATTGCTGAAGCAGGCAAGGTCATCGTCCTGGTCGTAGCTGTCCTGTCGTTTCTGAATTCAGTCGGAACAGACGGATCTGTCGGCAATGAAAACAGCGGCGACTCTATCCTCGCCCTGACCGCCCGGCAGGTTACCCCGCTTCTCGCCCCCATGGGTGTTGCTGAAAACAACTGGCCGGCCGCGGTTGGACTGGTAACCGGCATCTTCGCAAAGGAAACCGTTGTCGGCACTTTACAGGCACTCTATGCCACTGAAAGCGAAGACACGGACGTTGCCCCCGAACCCCTTCGGACGGCAACCGGCGCCTTGATGGCATTGGGAAGTTCCGCAATTGGTCTGGCTGAAGCAATTCTCGATCCCCTAGGATTGGACATCGGTGATATTTCCAGTTTCGAAGCTGCCGCCGCCGAGCAGGATGTAACCCCAACGGTGTTTGCCGAGATGACAAGCAACTTCGGCGGGAAATCGGCTGCTTTTGCCTATATGGTGGCCGTATTGCTTTATATTCCCTGCGTCGCCGCGCTCGCAGCCATCGCGCGGGAAATCGGCGCAAACTGGGCAGCGTTTGCTGCTGCCTGGACGTCCCTGATTGCATATTCAGGATCTGTCATCGCTTATCAGGTAGGCTCCTTCAGCAGCCATCCGACAACCTCGTTTCTCTGGATTTCTGGAATGTGCGGACTGGTCGCCATCGCTTTTGCGGGAGCGAGATTTCTCGGCAAAGGCACGGTTATTCAAGACGCTGCAACCAACCCCGTTTAGACGATCGCTTCTGCGCAGAAAGTATCGTTTCTTGAGCGAGCCCGTACCCGGATTGCGTGCTGCGGAGCTGTCCGCCGGCAACAACGCTCTATGACTGCCGAAAACACGATTTCTTATTGAAAAAGAATGGTGTTTGGCCACCAAATAGGCGTATTCGAAGCCCATCCACTGGCTTTGGCCGGAGTATTCACGATTAGGTCTGCTCGAGTCTTGCTAATATTACGAATGAGTTTTGAACGGCGATGACCATCGATTTTGCCCAGATCTTCCACCAGGATTCGGTTCTGGTGATCTTTACGATCATTGCGATTGGTTATCTGCTCGGCAATATCCGGATTGCTCGGTTCGAAATCGGTGTCACCGGCGGTGTTCTGCTCTGTGCTCTCGCCTTCGGCCACTACGGCTATGAAATCGATCCAATCGTCCAGTCGATCGGCTTCACCCTGTTCATTTATTCCGTTGGCTGGCAAGCCGGACCTCAAATCCTGAACGTACTCCGGCAGGACGGACCCAAATATCTCGTTCTGACGATATTCATGGCTGCTGGCTCGTTTTTGCTCGTGCTTGGACTGGCAGGGCTGGTGGATCTGCCCAACACTTTCGCTGCCGGGTTGATGGCAGGCAGTCTGACAAGTACTCCGACCCTGGTCGGTGCCCAGAACGCCGTTTCTTCAGGCCTGGTCACACCACCGGAAGGGTCATCCGCCGGCAGTCTGGTCGAAAGCATCAGCGTCGCTTATGCGATCACTTACATCTTCGGCACGGTCGGACTGCTGCTCGTGGTGAAGTTGTTGCCCAACCTTCTGCGTGTCGACCTTGTCGCCGCCGCCGAAACTTTTGCCAGGGAACGCGGCTTCAGCGTCAGAGCAACCGAAAAACGTGTCGACCGTCCCATACTCCGGGCTTACCTGGTCAACAACGATGCGTATCACGGCAAGACGATTTCGGAGATCATGTCGGCAGCAAACGGGCCGAATGTCAGCCTGAAATCGATCTATCGCATCAAACGCGGAAACGAAATCATTTCACCCGAATTCGAGACCGTCATTGAACTGGGCGACAAGATTGCAGTCTTCGCGACGCCTGAAGAGCATGCCAGGGCCAGGGAACTTTATGGTCTGAGCGGCGAAGTACTGGACAAGGAATTGACCGACGCGATTGTTGATGTTGCCGAGGTTGTCGTAACCAATCCCAGTGTAGTTGGCAGATCGTTGGGCGATATAGCCCTCTATGACAATTTCGGCTGCTATCTGACCGAGATGACCCGGTCTCAAATCTCCATGCCGTTGACGCCTGGAACCGTAGTGCAACGCGGTGACGTGATGGTTGTCGCCGGCGAACGGAATGCGCTTGACCGCCTCGTGGAGGCCGTTGGCGCGGAAGACCGAAAGGCGGTTGAAACAGACCTGCTCACCTTTGCAGCCGGGATTGTCTTCGGCCTGGTGCTCGGTCAGATCACTGTGAAAGTCGGCACTGTCGATGTCGGGATCGGAACCGCAGGCGGGCTCCTGGTGGCCGGTATCTGCGTCGGATTCCTGCGTGCAAACCGTCCAACGTTCGGCCGCATGCCGGCGGCCGCCCGCTTCATCCTGATGGAACTCGGACTGCTTCTTTTCATGGTTGGTGTCGGGCTCAATGCAGGTGGCGGGATTGTCGAGGCCGTCGGCTCCGTCGGTCCCATTCTGTTCCTCTGTGGTGTGATTGTCACGTGTCTGCCGCTTCTAACCGGTTACGTTTTCGGCCGCCTGGTTCTGAAGATGAACCCTGCCCTGCTGCTTGGCGCACTCACCGGCGCGATGACCAGTACGCCTGCCCTCGGCATTGTTCAGCAGGCCGCCAAGAGCACTGTTCCGGCCCTCGGTTATGCCGGAACCTACGCGTTGGCCAACGTGCTGCTGACGCTGGCCGGAACCTTGATCATGATCATGTAGATAGCAGCTGCTTCAGGGCTTGGGCCGGCCCGAGAGCGCCGCGGTCAACCGGGCGTCTTCCAGATAGGGGTCGTTGCCAAAGCGGATAATACCCTGGCGCTGAACCCAGACGGATTGATGCGACACCACGGCCATCAACCCACCACGCGCCGGAAACGTGATCGTATCGCGCCGCGCAATCCGGTTTGGCAACCCTTCTGCGGGAAACACGCGGGGCTCTATGATGTGCTCCAGAATATCCATTCCATCGACTATTCCGAAGGCAGTCTTGGGCAGATAAGGATTGCAATAGGTATCGTCTTCAGGCGCTTCCTCCAGGTCGAACAGCGATACCCGCTCTTCCCGCCTCAGGCGATAGGCATAATCGCCGAGCGGATTCTCGTCCGAAGACGGCAGAAAAAGAGCATATTCCTCACGGTTCGGAGCCCTTCGCAAATCCTTCAAGCTCGCCTGATCCCAGGGCAAAGCGTCAAGTGGAACTTCCGCGCCGCTGCGCCTCAGGTAATATCCGGCCGCCTCGACCTCCTTGGGGTCCTTCTTCAGACGCGGCAACAGTTCCTTGCCGAAAAACTCCCAGGACACTTGCCAGGTTGGATGAAAGGTCACAGCTTCGATCGTGGTTGCCGTGGTTGCGAAATTGCGGTCCGGACAATTGGCGAAGGCCTGTCCTTCGCGAATGACCCTGCCGTTTTCCAGGAACACAAAACGGTTCTCGCCCTTGTTGATGAAAAGCTGTAGCCGGGAATATTCATTTGGAATCCAGCGAATGCGTTCCATCGCATTGGACACTTGTTCAATCCGGCGTTCGACGGGGATGTTCAATGCCCTGATCAGCGCCGCATCCGCCTGCCCGGAGTGTGGCAATCCGTAGCGGTGCTGAGCTTGCGCCACGGCAAAGGCCAGTCGCTTGTCGAACAAGTCGCCGTCCGGACTACCTGCAAGCAGTTCATCTTCGACAAGCCGCTGACGCAGCGCCGGGATGCGGGGGTCGGACACACCTGCGACAAGGTCCTCGCCCGGTTCCAGGTAGGTAAAGCCGCCACCTGCCTTGATGTTGTGGAGATGCTGCAGGTGGCCTTTCAATCGCCTGTAGGTGTCGTCCTGCGGCTGCCAGGTCAAAACGAAGTCCGTCAGATCGTCCGACGCTTCCAGACGATCAAGTGCATCCTGCGCATCAATCGAATTGTAAGGCATATAGGCATCTGGATAGAGCACCCTGGGCGAAACGCGACCAGCCCTCAGATCATTGGCAAAATCCAGAAAATGCCCCGTGTAAAGCAATTCAGTCCATGCGATTTCGTCTGCTGACAGGGAACCATCCAGCGCCTGCGTCGCTTCGGTCAGCACTTCGTAAGGATAATCTTCCGGACGAAGGCCTTCCTTCTCCGCCGCTTTCATCAGATCGGTCAACTCTTCGCTGCGTGGCTCGTTTAACCACAGCAGGCGCGCATCGTCGGCCTCATAGAAGGACTTGATCGCATTTCTGCGTTTTTCGACGATCAGGGGCAGCCGGTCCGGGCTGTTCAGGATCTCGCGGACGTCATCCAGCATTCCATTTGCCCACGTGACCTGCGAACCGAAGATAAATCCGAGAGCACACAGCCCAGCAAGAAGACTTTTTGATCTTGAGAATGTTTTTGGTATTTGGGACCAGTTTCCACCTTGGCCGGTACCTCGCCGGAATGTGCGGCAAGCATTCCGGTTGCAACCTTCCGAAACCCATGTTCCGACCAAACGGTTCGCTCTCATCTGAAGATACTCTCAGTTGGAAACTCCGGACAACGTCTGAGCAAGTATACGCGCATATTGCTGGAACGGATGCCAGACCGTGCGGACAAATTGATATCGGGCGCATTTGAGGAGTTCCGCGTTTGCGAGCGAATGTCGGCATCATCCGCACGCGAGAATGGATCACGCTCCAAACACGGTGAAATTCATCAATCAAGGCAATAAAAAAGCCCGGCTGGGCCTGAATTCAACTGGCCTTGAGAACACGGTCCCAAATCGCGATGGCTGAGCGCGCAAGCAGAAACAACAGGCAAGTGAACAAGAACACTGCCCAAAGCATCAGGCCGGACTCCACCAGGGATGTCGAAAATCCGTAGGAGTTGCGTTCAATTGCCACCGACACTCCCCAGATCACGGCAAGAACGCAGCAGGAAAACACACCCAGCAAAATGCCCTTTCTGGTGAGCCCGAGTACAAAAGGAAGAACTGATAAAACAAGAAAAAATGGGTTCTCAAGAAATCCGGTTATGAACCCGTACATGACTGTCAAGCAAACCATATCACCCCCAGTCAGATCCTGATGGTTATACCCAATCAGGCTTGCTCCAAAATACCGCAAGCCAAACCAGCCAAGACAGGACCTGAACAATTCGCACGCGACACAACGTCAGACTAAATCGTCAGCGCGTTTCCGTAATATTCACAGCGCACAAACTGCACCAATGCCGATTTCCCCCCGTTTATCAAGGGAATTGTTGGCTGGACGAGCAAACGCCCGGCGCCAGAGCACTTTGGACGCAAGTAAATTTAACTCATGCTTTTCAACAGGTTGAAAAATTTTCTGCCAAATTTCAAATTAAAGCCGTCTAAATTTCAAAATAAGTTGTTTGTATTTCCCAATTACCGTCGGCCTTGGCAAATTTTACTGAAACTGAGAAAAACTCTTCTCTCAAGAAGGCCTGCATCCTCGCATGCCGACGCAACGCGTTGACACAATAACTGCGCTTAATACGACGTTATGGCTTTCCAATGAGAAAATGGTGGGTGAGTGGGGGCTCGAACCCCAGACCCGCTGATTAAGAGTCAGCTGCTCTACCAACTGAGCTACACACCCAACGATAACGGCTGCCGAAATGGGCGGCACGTCGAAGTGAGGGTGTATATAGCGCAGCCCCGGCGTGCGCAATGGGCTCTGTGACACTTTTTTCGTCATTTCTGCATCGCGGAATTTCGAAACTGATCGGCGAACAGTGTGAACGGAATGATCGCAATGAGAACGCCCCCTCAGTGAAACTTTCAAAAACAATGTGAAACTTTAGCGCAATAATCGAAATTTGGGGTTGACCCATAATATCGCGCTCACTAGTGTGCAGCGCGTCAAGACCGGGTGGACATGACGGGTTTGACGATGCTCTTTCGGTTCGGCTTCTTTAAGGCGCCGTTTGAGTGGATGACGAATATATGTCCAGTAAAAGGCCTTCACGGCCTGCAGTATCGAAGGACCGGGACGGCATGATGATGTCGCTCATTCTAGTAGTGGTAGGAAAGCGCGCCTCCTAGCGGGACAATCCCGTTTGGACAGGATGGCGCGCGACCAAGGCTCCCCAAGGGGCCTTTTTTTGTACCCGCCTCCTGAAAACGCTTTTATCGAAAACTGCCCGGGTCTTCGACACCGACAGGTCGGAAGAGTTAAAGTAGTATATTTTTGAGAGCCAAAGCCTGAAATTCAGGCCCTGAAATGCAAGGACGATAAGAGAATGACACGGGAAATGACCGGCGCCGAAATGGTCATCCAGGCGCTGAAAGACCAGGGAGTTGATACCATCTTCGGCTACCCGGGCGGTGCTGTGCTTCCCATCTATGACGAGATCATTCAGCAGGAAGGTCTGGAGCACATTCTCGTTCGTCACGAACAGGGTGCCGGCCATGCAGCCGAAGGGTACGCCCGTTCCACCGGCAAACCGGGTGTTGCGCTGGTGACATCCGGTCCGGGCGCCACCAACATGGTGACCGCCCTGACGGACGCCATGCTCGATTCCATTCCGCTGGTTTGCATTTCCGGCCAGGTACCCACCCATCTGATCGGCAATGACGCCTTTCAGGAATGCGACACGGTCGGCATCACCCGCCCCTGTACCAAACACAACTGGCTGGTGCGCGATGTCGAGGACCTGCCACGCATTCTGCACGAAGCCTTCTATGTCGCAACGTCCGGCCGTCCGGGTCCCGTTGTTGTCGACATTCCGAAGGACGTGCAGTTCGCTACCGGTACCTATGAAGGCCCGACACCGAACCCGGCCACAGCGCACAAGAGCTACCGTCCTCAGGTCAAGGGCGATGCCGCCGGCATCCGCAAGGCCGTCGAATTGATGGCAGCGGCCAAGAAGCCAATTCTCTACACTGGCGGCGGCGTCATCAATTCCGGCCCGCAGGCCTGCCAATTGCTGCGCGAACTGGTTTCGCTCACCGGTTTTCCGATCACGTCCACGCTGATGGGCCTCGGCGCTTATCCGGCTTCCGGCGACAACTGGCTCGGCATGTTGGGAATGCACGGTACTTACGAAGCCAACATGACCATGCATGACTGCGACGTGATGGTGTGCATCGGCGCTCGTTTCGACGATCGCATCACCGGTCGCACGGATGCCTTTTCGCCGAACTCCATCAAGATCCACATCGACATCGATCCGTCATCCATCAACAAGACGGTGAATGTCGATCTGCCGATCATCGGTGACGTCGGACATGTTCTGGAAGACATGGTCCGTATCTGGCGTTCGTCTTCCTTGAAGGCTGACCAGAAGGCAATGAAGGCGTGGTGGTCTCAGATCGATGCCTGGCGTGGCCGCAACTCCCTCGCCTATCGACCGAACAATGATGTCATCATGCCGCAATACGCAATTCAGCGGCTGTATGAGCTGACCAAGAACCGAAAGACATTCATTTCAACCGAAGTTGGCCAGCATCAGATGTGGGCAGCGCAGTTCTATGGCTTTGAAGAGCCCAACCGCTGGCTGACGTCCGGTGGACTTGGCACGATGGGTTATGGCCTGCCAGCCGCCATTGGCGCACAGGTTGCGCACCGCGACGCGCTGTGCGTCGACATTGCCGGCGATGCGTCCATCCTGATGAACATTCAGGAAATGTCGACTGCAGTCCAGTTCGGTTTGCCCGTCAAGGTGTTCATCCTGAACAACCAGTATATGGGCATGGTTCGCCAGTGGCAGCAGCTGTTGCACGGCAACCGCCTGTCCCACTCCTACACCGAAAGCCTGCCGGATTTCGTCAAACTGGCAGAGGCTTACGGTGGCGTTGGTTTCCGGGTTGACAAGCCGGGTGATCTGGACGGGGCAATCGAAGAGATGATCGCGGTCGACAAACCGGTTCTGTTCGATTGCCGCGTGGCCAACCTTGCCAACTGTTTCCCGATGATCCCGTCGGGCAAAGCCCATAACGAAATGCTGCTGCCGGATGAAGCCAACGACGAAGCAGTTGCCAACGCCATCAGCGCCGAAGGCAAGTCCCTCGTTTAAAGGTCAGGCACAAGGATTTTAAAAATGAACGCACAGAATGTAGATGCGCCTTCGGCCTATTTCCTGGCTGAAGTCAGCGACGAAATCGAGACCCACACCCTATCGCTTCTCGTCGACAACGAACCGGGTGTTCTTGCCCGCGTGATCGGCTTGTTCTCCGGTCGTGGCTACAACATCGACAGCCTGACCGTGTCGGAAACCGAGCACGAAAAGCACCTCTCCCGGATCACCATTGTGACAACGGGAACGCCGATGATCATCGAACAGATCCGTCATCAGCTTGACCGGTTGGTGCCGGTTCATCGGGTGACCGACCTCACCGTCCGCGCCCGTCGCGCCAACCAGGACAAGCCGTTGGAACGCGAACTCGCGCTGGTCAAGGTCGAAGGTTCCGGTGACAAACGTCTGGAGGCACTGCGCTTGGGCGATGCTTTCCGCGCCACCGTAATCGACGCGACAACAGATCATTTTGTCTTTGAGATCACCGGTCGCACCTCCAAGATCGAGCAGTTCATCGCCATCATGAAACCGCTCGGCCTGGTCGAAGTCTCGCGCACCGGCGTCGCTGCGGTTCAACGTGGTCCCGAAGGGCTATAAGACCAACGCCTCTGAGACGACAGGCTTTAAGATCAAGGGTCGGCTGCCTATATGCAGCTGGCCCTTTTGTTTTCCGGACTGCCAATGTCTTTTGATCTTTCCACCTACCTTGCCCGCATCGGCCTTGATGCCCACCCGACAACGCTTGACGGACTGAAAAGGCTGCAGGCGGCGCAGATTACTTCCATTCCGTTCGAGAATGTCCTGCCCTTTCTGGGCGAGGTGCCGGATCTTGGCGAAGACAGACTCTGGCGGAAACTCGTCCTGGAGCGGAAGGGGGGCTACTGTTTTGAGTTGAACGCATTGCTGAGCCAGGCGCTCAACGCGCTCGGATTTACAAACCAGCGTGTGCTGGCACGCGTTCGCATGGGAGATTCGGAAGGTGGTGTCAGATCGCATCAGGCGCATGTTGTAACGTTGGACGGCAGCGAATGGCTGCTTGATGCCGGTTTCGGTGGCCAGGCCCCTGCCTCTCCAGTGAACCTTACAACGGCTGACGAACAACCGATCCGGGACCAGATCTACCGAATGCGTTTCGATGCCGCTGAAAGCGAGGAAGTTCTGGAGCGAAAAACATCGGACGGCTGGGTATCCCTCTATGGTTTCGACAGGCAGTCCCCGAAACAGGTCGACGTCGAAGCCGCAAATTACCTGTGTGCCAAATGGCCGAAAATTTCTTTTTCCTCATCCATGAAATTCTATCGCCTGACCGATAACGGCTGGATCAGTTTTCAAAACGGCCTTGCCGGCTTCACATCAAACAGGGTCAAAACCACCCGCACCATTGTGAAGCAAAGCGACCTGACACAGTTCATGCGCGAGGATCTGGGCCTTGGCTACGGCGATGACCAAATCGGTGCAATTGCCCAGCGCCTCGCCGCAATGCAGGATCGCGACCCGATTGTCTGATAGCCCAGCTCTGGTAAGCCTGCAGTGAGTTACTGGTAATAGCCCTCGCGCAGATTGATACCGTGTTCCACAAAGGCCTTCAGGCAGCACAGCATCTGCGTCCAGCCTTCGCAATTGCCGTAAGAGGCCTTGCTGCCTTTGGCCGTATCACGCCACCCTTCTTCGCTGATGGTCACCAGCGTCCGGCCATCATCCAGCGCATCGAATTCCATCGTAACCATTGTTTCACTGTCTTCCTCCGTCTGGTCGTCTGACGCCCAGTGCAGAACGATCCTCCGATCCTTGACGACTTCTCTTACCGTGACCGGAAAGCGGCCAGGGAAATCGGCAAAACTCCAGAAAACCGTGGCACCGCTCTCAATCCGCCCTTCCGCACCGCCTGTGGTGAAATAACCCGACAACCGGTCTGGATTGACCACCGCCTCAAAGACCTCAGAAACCGGTTGGCCGATCCGGCCAGACACACTGAACGACAACATGATTTTGTGCTCCTTCTGGTTTCAGCTTTGTTGCCCGGCAAAGGTCACAAGGTTGCCAAGGTGATAGGCCCAGCCCTGTCTATGAGCGTCAATCAGGCCTTGCTGTTGAGCTTCAGGCGCAGCCTCCCATCCAGTATGAAGCAACCTGACCCGGCTCCCCTGCTCCTGCGCGCTGACCTGGAAGATGACATCCGTTTCAAACGACCAATCATCATCCCACCATTTCAAAATGAGTTGCGCGGGCGCTTCGATGCCAACAACACGTCCGTGGGTGTGATGCTGTCCCTGATTATCCTGCCAGGGCTCATAGAACTTACCGCCCGGCACCGGTTCCAACAGGACGCCCTCGCCCCACCAGAGCCGTGGTGCGAGAAGAGCCTCCCACAGACGCACAGCCGGTGCGCTGCAATTCTTTGCAAGGTCGATTTGAACCACGGACATATCAACTCGACTCCCAATTCACTTGCCATACATTTAATCATGTTATATTTTTATAACATGTCAAGCAAAGACGATTCAGACAGGATATTCAAAGCCCTGGCCGATAGCCGCCGGCGGCGGATACTGGATCTTCTGAAAGACGGACCCCAGACGACCGGAACGCTGTGTGCTGCCTTTCCCGAGCTTGACCGTTGTACGGTGATGCAGCACATGCGGGTTCTGGAAGCCGCCAGCCTCATCATCGCTCAACGCAAGGGCCGTGAGCGCTGGAACCATCTCAACGCATTGCCGATCAAGGACATTTACGACAGGTGGATTGGCGACTATGCAACGGACGCCGTCAATATGCTGGCCAAGCTCAAGGCAGACCTTGAAACACCACCAAACTGAAGCCGGGAAAATTGTTCCGCGACATCCCCCTATTTGAATACTTCCAACCTAGACGCGACGTGGATCAGCGCGTATACGACACCGGCATTCAGTATCGTGCTGACGCACTCCCCCGCCTCAGACGACAAAACGCTCAAGAAAAGGCTTTAAGCCCATGATCCACGGTCTGTCCCGGCCGAAAAACCAGATCCGCTGGCTGCTGCTGGAAGGCATTTCGCCAACTGCGCACGCGGTATTGGAAAAGAACGGTTACACCAACGTTGAGGTTCTGCCCGGTGCCCTGGAAAAGGACGCACTGATTGAAAAACTGCAGGACGTTCAGGTTCTTGGTATCCGCTCGCGAACTCAGCTCACCGAAGAAGTACTTGAAGCTGCAAAAACGCTTGTCGCAGTCGGTTGTTTCTCCGTTGGAACTAATCAGGTGGATCTGGAAGGCGCACTGACCCGCGGAATCCCGGTCTTCAATGCCCCCTTCTCCAACACCCGCTCCGTTGCCGAACTGACGATTGCGGAAATCGTCATGTTGATGCGCGGCGTCTTCACCAAATCCGCTGCTGCTCATGAAGGCCGCTGGATGAAGAGCGCCGTCGGCTCTCACGAAGTACGCGGCAAGACGCTTGGTGTTGTTGGCTACGGCAACATCGGCACTCAGCTTTCCAACCTTGCCGAAGTCATGGGCATGCGGGTGATCTATTTCGATCTGGTGGACAAGCTTCAGCACGGCAACGTTCTGCCGACCGACAGCCTGGATGCGCTGCTCGCCGAGTCCGACGTCGTATCGCTTCATGTGCCCGATACGCCAGGGACCCGCAACATGTTCGGTGCCGAACAGATTGCCAAGATGAAAAAGGGTGCGTTCCTGATCAATAATGCCCGTGGCAAGGTGATCGATATCGACGCTCTTGCAGAGGCATTGAAATCCAAGCATCTGGCAGGTGCAGCTATTGACGTCTTCCCTGTCGAACCCAAGTCCAACAAGGACGAGTTCGTCTCGCCGCTGCGCGGCCTGGATAATGTCATCCTGACACCGCATGTCGGCGGCTCGACGGAAGAAGCCCAGGATAGGATCGGCGAGGAAGTTTCCAAACGGCTGGTT
>NZ_JAILWL010000155.1 GCF_025698965.1 Roseibium sp. | reverse complement strand
ACTCCAAAAACAAGAGCGCTCTTTCAACAGCCAAATCTCAAGACGCGGTTAACTCGACATACTTTGCGACACGCCCCTCTATACGACCAAGACGCCAATCAATGCGGCCGACCTTCTCAACGATCGGGTGCTGCCGTTGTTTGAAGGCCATGGTCTACCGTTGCTGCGCATTCCGAAAGATCGTCTTCCAAACCATCGATGACTTGCAAAGGGAGTTGGATATATGGATTGATCACTACAACGGAGAACGAACACATCAGGTCAAAATGTGTTGCGGTAAAACGCCGATGGAAACTCTGATCGACGGAAAGAAGGTTTGGCTCGACAAGAAAATAGACCAAATCTGATCTGAAAAATACAGCCTCAAAGGCGGTAACTGTCAGATCAAATCAAAACCTCTACAGTTTAAGAAATGATTTTTATTTGTGAGTGATTGAACTGACATAGTCGCGTTTTCGTTTAATCTTAGCTAATTGCAGCATTGCCTTTGTCGCTGCGATTTCGTCCTGAAACAAGTCAATTTTGGTCTGGCCGAACGTCCCAATTCGTCCCCATCGGCGCACCAATGAGGCTTCGCCAAACAAATTTGATTGCAGGGTTCGCGAATAAAAGCGGCTCATGTTTTTCAGAGAGTCAACTCGGTGTAGTAAAATCTGGAAATCTTGATGTGTCATGATTTCAGTATGTTGAAAAATTAATAGACATACCAATGAATGATCTGAATCAATTTTCATCAAAAGCTTCATGTGATCGAATACTTCGATGCAGCCATTTTTTTTGTCGTGCTTCGACTAGTAGTATTTTTTTTTGCGACAATAGCCATTCAGTTATTTCCGTTTCTATCTCCATCGGGATCTCTTTTTGATAGTGCGGAATTACAAGCCTGAATCTGTCCAGAACACGTTTGTGACCAGTGAACACAGCTAGACAAAACTCCTCAGATGTAACTGGTCGAACGTCACCAATCACCTTGTAAAAGTCCAAGGTCGAAAGAAATGGAATTTCGGGTCCGAGTGTCATGGCGCGCAAGTGCTTGTAGCAATCACCCTGGCTCAGTTTCTCGATCCACGTCATGATGTTTTTTTCGGCTAACATAGATGTTTCTACAAACGCACCAAAATCACTGCCACGATATTCATGTAAGGAAGCCGCGCTGAACAACGCGAGAATTCGATGGGAAAGTGCCTCATCGTCAAAATCGGAAAATTCTCGAACGATGTTCGCCAGTTGCCCCAGTGTATGTCGAGCTCCGGCCGATAAGATGTATGGAAACGGGAGTTTCTTGTGTTGAAGCAATCGCTTGTGAATGCCGAGCGGCCCCTTCTCTAGAGTTTCTCGCTCGATCCATCTAATTGATTGTTTGGTATCATAGCTTTCGACCCCACCGATAACCAATGGTATCGGCCGAAGGGCATCAATCTTCAACCCGTGTTTTTTTCCAAGATCTGTCCATACTTCAAGCCAATCCAGCATTTACGTTTCTCTGTTTCTAAAGGATCGGAAGCTTCAATAGTTGATCCTCGGTTTCGAGGTATTGGTTGCAAAATCTTCTGGCAGCTCATGGTGAACTTTATCAAATGAGTGTATTGCTCGGCTCATTCAACGACATTGCTCAAGCTGCAGGAGTTTTTCGCAGTGAGCTTTCTCCTATACTCGCGCCTGGCGAGCGTGCTTGCCTGATTGAATGGGCGGAAGCAACAAGCGCGAATATCGAGGCTATTTCTTGATGAAGGCGATGTTCTTGAGAATTCAAATCACGCCACCGGTGAGGTAGAACGTCAAGAAACCTCCAAATCTTGTTTCTGGCATAGTTGAAATTAAGCCGAAGATTGAAAAACACAATAAGCTAAATAATCTTTAATTATGACAATTAAGTTATTTCGTAGGAATAATGATGATAAAGTCAAATTATAATGAACATTCATGAAATTAAAAAGAGAGAAATATTTATTTTTATCTATATTTTCGTGCTTTATAAGAACGCGTTACTTATTTCATAGAAAAAACGAGACTTAGTGGCAATTCAACTTGTGTTCAAGTGGACTGTGGTGCTGTTGAGATTATGCTAGTTCATCTTGTCGAGAGCGCTCCCAGCGAGTGTTCGTCTGTACTGACTACCAAGAATGGTGAGATCCTCCGCAGTTTCGAAGGGTTGAACAATGGATGCGCGAGTTTGAAGCAAATTCTGACAAGTTCGCTACATATCTTGCAAATCACGTAGTCTCATTCGGCTGCGTCCGAGCGTTGTCCATAGGAAAATACAGCAAGACGATTTCCCGCTGGGTCAAGCAGAGCGAAGCCATGTGGAGCCCAGTCATTTGACGGGGGAGATAGTTCAGGGACATCAATACCAGCAGCTTTAAGTGCACTATGATATCCCTTCAGATCGTCGACCACGATGTCTGCAAAACTGTGATCAATACCAGTTGCCGAGCTACGGAAGCCAAGTCGAGTTGGGGCTGAGGTGCGTGCCAACAACAAACGAAAACCTAACTCAGGGAAGCGGTCCGGCGTCATTAATACATGATCATCGTCCGACCATGCTTCCTCCAATCCAAATACCTTTTGGTACCAGGTGGATGAAACGTCGAGATCTGTTGCCGGCACTTCCAGTGTCTCGAAACGCAGCGAGAAGGACTTGTCCATTGGTTACCCCTAGTTTGGTTGTTGGCGCGTAGGTTTGATAAACTCCATCGTTTCGTATCGACATGGCAGGTCGGCTTCAAAAGAAGCTAAGAAGATGCCTTGAAAGTTCCACAGCGATTGGATTTCTGGGTGTTGTTGCCAGAAATGCACGGGAAAATTCAAAATTGAAGCGTGCACTGCTCTGCTTCGTGAATATTGAAAGAGGTGAAATACGCTTGTTTGCAGAGTTGTTCGAGAACAACGCATTTTTGTAGAGCGACTAACGCCGAAAAACTTGGCGACGGGAGCTGCGTATCCCTCCGAATTAGAGCAAGCATTACTAGTCTCTGAAATGTATCGGGTGATTAGTTTTGCAGAAATAATCTAGCTTCCCCGTATTCATTTCAGACTAGAATTTGCATGTTGTGACTTCAAGTGTGCTTCTTTGCACTCATACACTCTATTCGGGAATTTTCGCAATTTGAAGCCTTTCACCTGCCATAATTATACCTTCCCTATAAAAGATTTGTTGGGTCCTTGGGATAGGTTCGAAAACCCAAACTGCGTTGATGGGAGAAAAACGCGGACAAGCCATCAATGAGCTAAATAGACAAGGTTGAGTGATATTTATTTGACAGTTACTTAAAGATTTTTTTAATTATTTGAATTTCAATATATTTTCTGCGGATTGTTTGCAATGTCTTAGTACTTTTCCATAATCATGAAGACATGCATCAAATAACATCAAAAATTAATCTGTTGCACAAAATCGCAGTTGGAAACAGCCTGGTCGGCTGTTTGTTCGGATTCGGTTTGTTCTTGTTGTGGCTTCATGCTGGTATGCAGTGGCCTCTTGATCAGCCGTTTGTACAGAAAATCGCTTATCCAAGGATCTTGATAACGCTGACTTTCTGGGTGGCTGCAGCATTGATATTATCTATGGGAGGCCTTCTGATAAGGAAGCTGCGCTCCCAATATTTTCAGATGTGCTTGACAATTGCTGTTTGGTTGCTGTTGGGAGTCTTTTTGACCTATACGGCTCCGTTTACCGCTCAGGCATGCTCGAGCCCATTTGAAGGGACTTACGACTGCGGTGCATTGGATCTTAGATATAAACTTTTCGTAATGCTTGTTTCTCTGGGTTTTCCCGCGCTCCTTGGGTATCTGCTCAGCACAAAATGCTAATGGTCATCAGATATTTAGCGAGCGAAAGATCTTAAAGTAACGCGGTACTATTGTGGGGCAATGGCTTGGCCGATGCCACCTTTCGAAGTAATGTCGGGATTGCAAATTCTTCTGGATGCAGTTCAAATTTGGTCTTTGGGGACAATTCGCCCCAAAAAAAACTTGTGTTGTTTTGCTTAGACCTGGGGTGCGCGAGAGGGAGGCCAATCTTTATTTAGTTCACGTCCTTCTTTCTGTTTTTCTATCCAGGATGCATATTTAGGCAAGTCAGCCTCCAACTTCTTGATTGTTTCCGACAACGATTTGATCATTAGCTGGGAAACATCTTTGTTTGCTTCCATCATTTCAATTGGATCTAACGAACTGCCGAGATAATAAAATGATGGGTTTGAATTGTGTTTGTAACCCTTAGCAACGATCTCACAAATGTTTCGGCTTTTTTCGTAGTCGGTGCTTTCACAAATTGCGTTGGTCATTTCGTGAAGGGCCACTGTGATCACGCCAGAGAAATCGCCGTCCTGATTTTTGTCGACTTGAAGATACATTGTTAAGTCATTTTCTTGACCACGCAGGAAAGATACCTCGATCGATCCAGACACAGTTTCCGGCAGCGTTTCTGACATTATTTTTGTCGTTGAGGCCTCCTCTCCTTCCGTTTCGGAGAGTTGTTTGCGCTTTTCTCTGTTTTCTTTGGTGTCAAGGTAAATTGTTGCCATCGTACTTGCCTGCTCTATTCTCCAGATACTTCGCTCGCTGCATTTCAAGGGTCGTTTAGAGCGTTTTTGTTCAGTAATTTTGAGAATGCTGCACACTCAGGGAAAACACGGATGCTTCGTCCCGAAGTCGTCAAGTCAACGTGCAATTTGCTCCACTAAGACATGTCGAAGGTATGCGTCTGAGGAAATTATTGGCAAAAAAAAGAGGCCGCGATTTTGGGTTGTGGGGAGCGGCCCCAAGGGAGGACATCGTTAGTCCGTTGTCAAAAGCTCCGAATTTTTAGCCGGGCTTCCGCAACAGGAAGACCAAGTCAGACCGATTAGCCTTGATGCCGTTCGCCTTCGTCTCCGCAAGATTGTCGTCCAAGGCCTTGTTATGTTTGCCAATGCCGAATTTGAAGGGAGGAGCGGGTTTAACTTGACTGCAATCTGCATTCTCCATTTTCTCGACGAAGTAAACGTCGAATTCTAAATCTCGGATATGTCGAAGAGACTAGTTTTTGTTACTTTTCGAGGCAGCCTAGTAAAGATTAGCAACAATGAATTGATTCAGTCCATAGACCTACGTCTCATGTTTGAATGTGAAATTATATCGTTCTTTTTAAGGGGGAATGCCAATATTAATCGGAAGCTTGAAAATGCTTAGGCAGGTGCAATTAATCACACCACTGCAACGTGATTAATTGCGCTCCTTGAGAGCTACTGTGCCCTTTATAGGCGGCGAGAAGGAATTCAGGTTATTCACAGATCGAAGATGACGCGAAACCCCTGATGAGAGAGTGTCGTGTTAGGTGAAGCTCCACTACGGGCGGGAATACGGTAGCGCCAGCAATATGTTCGATGACAAAGGAAAGATCCCCCCTTGAGTAGTTTGTATCCTTTCATTGTTGATAACTTTTGCCTGACAGCCTTTCTTAAAGACGCAATTTTATAGGGCTCGCTCGTCCATTCCCAAACGTTTCCGACCATGTTGTACAATCCGAAACGATTGGGTTTAAATGACCTCGCTGGCGCTGTTGCCAAATGACCGTCTTGTGCAATGTTTTTTTCTGGGAACTTTCCTTGCCAGATATTGCATGGAAAAAAGCAATCATCATCGGGCTCTCGTGTGCCCCAGGGATAGGAGACGTCACCCAAGCCACCGCGAGCGGCATGTTCCCACTCAGCTTCATTCGGCAGGCGGCCTCCAATCCAATCTGCAAACGCCGTGGCATCATGCCAGGAAATGTGTACGACAGGGTGGTCAGAGCGAAAAAATGCTTCCGAGCCTGGACCGGCTACGCATCGCCAGTTCGCTCCATCAACTTTCCGCCACCATTCTGCACCTGCAACAGCTGGAGCATGATTGATGTTTTCCGGAATTTGCGACCAGAAGACAAAAGACCAGCCAAAACGTTCTGCCTCAGTCTTATAGCCTGTAGCTTCTACAAAGAGTTCAAATTGCGCATTTGTGATCGCGGTTGTAGTCATGCGGAACCCTTTTATCCGCGCAGTTCTGCGAAGTTCCTCACCATCGTTTGGGATACGGGGAAACTTTGTTCCAAGAACTGGAATTCCCGCCGGGATAAGTGCAGTTTCTAAGGTTTGAGAAGGGGCCTCCTTTGTAGACTTAGATATACAGGTCCGCAGGCTTGGAATTTTGCTCTTCCTGTTCACCACGCAGCAGATATTGGTTGGTGATTGCAACAGGGTCATTGCTCAGGCCTGTGCGACACGAGGAGATTTCATTGGTTCGGATCCCTGTATTCCTTGCATCATTCGAAGTAGCAGCTTTGTCTTTAGGGACTGGCTTTCAGGATCGGTCCATAAATTGTTAATTTCACCGGGATCTTCGTAAAGATCGAAGATTTCTCCATGGTTTCCGACCCGATAGACGGAGATCTTGTAGCGGTCCTCGACATAGGTCGTCACGTGCGGCATAACCGGATTATGCCGATTTTCGCATAGTGCAAATTTGCGCGTGTAAGGCGTTTTTCCTTGCCAGGTCGATAGCTGTGAGACGCCTTGTAGTTGTGGGGTTGGTGCCAGCCCTGCGACTTCCAGGAAAGTTGGTGTAAGGTCTAGAAGACTTTGTATGGCATTGCTTACCTGAGCGGCCGGCACTTGCTTTGGCCAGCTGACGATAAAGGGAACGCGCAGCATGTCTTCGTAGTGAAATGGCCCCTTAGCCACTAGGCCATGCTGGCCGAGAAAGTGCCCATGATCGGTCGTAAACACTATTAGTGTATTCTCGGTCAGGCCTTTTTCATCGAGGTAATCGAGAATACGCCCAATCTCCTGATCCAGAAAACTCACCATGCCATAGTAAGTTGCCATATCCTTCCTAAGTTCTTCTTCAGGATAAAGATGGCTGTCACACCCGTGAGCTTCGTGCGGCGTGTGCCAACTCGTAAAGTCGGGATTCGGTTCCTGGGTCTTAGCAAAATGCGAGGCGTTGAGGTCATGCTCACCGGGTGACACACGTCCTGGTTCCATTTCGTGTGGGCAATACATGGAGGCCCAGGGTTCCGGCACTGTGTAGGGAGGGTGAGGATCTGGAAAGCTCGCCCACAAAAAGAAAGGTTTGCCGCTTTTCTTCGCCCTCTCGATAAAATCGACGGAACGCTGTCCGATCCAGGGCGTGTAATGCAAATTCTGAGGCAGTTGCCAGTGACGCTCTGTGCGTGCCCAATAGGGAGCGTCTGGCGAACGGTTTGGTGCTTTTGGTGCTTTTTCCCCCGGAAGAGGTTGAAAGTAGTCTCGCCAATTTGTCAGCCCCAGATCCTCAAGCCAGACTGCATAGTGCTGACCGGCGTGACTTTCGTCGGCATGGTTCCGAACGAGTTCCACATGTTCAAATCCATAGTAAGGGCCGTGGAAGCTTCGCCAAAACGGCAGGTCACGTAAAATTGGTTGTTTTTCGAGACTGTCGCCAGCAAGTGGTTGAAAATGGGCTTTTCCGATTAGTCCCGTCGCATAACCGTTTTCAGATAGCAATTTGCCGATTGTCGGTAGATTTTCATCCAAACTACATCCAATGGTCCAGGCTCCATGCTGGGAAGGATAGAGCCCCGTAATAATACTTGAGCGGGATGGAGTACAAGTCGGGGCAGGACAATATGCTCTGTCAAACCGGCTACCGGATTGGCACAATCGATCAATGTTCGGTGTCTTGATTTTTGGGTTAATGGCTCCCAATGCACTAAAGTGCTGCTGATCGGTGGTAATGAGCAATATATTTGTGTTTTTGGACAATTCACATCACCCTTTGATAGCGCCTGCGAGACCGTTAATGAAATATCGCTGAAGGAGAACAAACAGGATCACTACAGGGACGATAGAAATCGTTGCGGCAGCTGACATGCCGGTCCAATCAATGGACTGTTCGCCTTTGAAGGCATAAATGCCGACGGATAGCGTCCGGATTGCGGGGTTGGCAAGCGTAACGACAAGTGGCAGCAAGAAGTCATTCCATGCGTGCAGAACCTGCATAATTACCACGGTTACGACCATTGGCCTCGCCAGCGGTAGCATGACGTACCAGAATATTTTGAAGAAGCTCACACCCTCAACTCGAGCAGCTTCCTCCAACTCCTTGGGCAACTGACTGAAATAGCCGGCGAACAAGACGACGAACACAACCATGGCGTGACCGGATGTCGCCAACGTCAAGCCAAACAGATTTGCGGACAGGCCCATCATGCTCAGCAGCTCGAATACCGGAATGATGGTGAATCCCTGAGGGATGAACACAGTTGCAACAAATCCTACGAAAAAGGCTGTGCGACCGGGAAAATTGTAGCGTCCAAGAACGTAGCCCAACATTGCGGTGCTTGCAGTCACCAGAATGACCGATCCCGCGGTGACGATCAGGGTGTTGAAGAAGTATCGTCCCATATTCGCTTCTACCCATGCCCTCCGATAGTTGTCCCAGGCGAATTCCTGCGGCAGAAGGCTTGGGTTTGCGAACATTTCCATGTTGGATTTCAGTGATGTGGAAACCATCCAAAGGAATGGATAAATCCAGATTAGGCATACAATCGTTAGGGCAGTTGATATCAGCGCAATTCGCATTGACGGTGAATGATTACCGAAAACAAGCCGCAACGGCGAAAAGCCAGTATTCATGCGTCTGACCCAGGTGTCGTTTTTCTGTCTCGAAGCGTTGAATGCCCCTTCAGAGCGGTGAGGCCCAATAAAACCGCGCCGAAGAGAACACCTGCGGCTGCTGCATATCCCAGTTGAGGGATACTGCCGTCATCTGTGGCAAAGGCCGTACGATAAATGAAGATCTCCATGACTTCTGAACTGAAAAATGGACCTCCATTTGTCATCGACATGATCAGCGGAAACACGTTAAGGGCCGCTACAGAAGAAATCAGCAATATTGCAAGTAAAAACGGCTTAATGATGGGTAAAATGACATAAAAAGCTAGTCTATATCCCTTGCAATTGTCTAGCCGTGCTGCGTCGTAAACATCGTCGGGAACTGTTTGCAACGCTGCCAACCAATAGATCATGGTGATGCCTAGCCACTTCCAGACATATACACCGATAACCGACGGCATTACCGAGTTGGTTGATCCCAAGAAGTCGATTGGCTGGGATACCAACCCAATGTCCAAGAGAAGACTGTTTACCGGTCCGTTGAAAGGGCTGAGCAGAAAAGTCCAGATGATTCCAATGACTGCCACAGGTGTCACGACTGGTAGGAAAATCATCGTGCGGAAGACTGTCGACAATTTCAGAAGCTGCATGTTCAGTATCATTGCCAGAGCCAAAGAAATGGTCATCTGTAGAGGGACCGTGCCGATGAGGAATACGATCGAACGTCCAAACGCGTTCCAGAAGATGGGGTCTTGGAACAAAATCAGAAAATTATCAAAGCCGTTAAAGACTTTTTTGGCGGTAAAGCCGGACCATTCATGCATTGCATAAAAAATGGCCGCTAAAATCGGATAGAAAACAAACAATCCTGCCAATAGCAGTCCCGGAAGCATCATAAAATAATGGAACCGGTACACGCGGAGTGTTTCTAAGATACTCATTGATAGGGTTGGCCTTGCGGGTAGGGAATGGGACGTTTGTCAGTAGTCCGCAGCGCCAAAATCGACGTTCGGATTCCAATTGGTGAATACCAATTCCGAGCGATCAACTCTCGCACCATTTGCTTTGGCTTTGGCAAAGGCAGTGTCCAGGGCGGTATCATACCGATCCTTGAGTTTGGCCATTTGTTCCTTGATGCCGGAGAGCTCTCCTGCAACGAGGCCTTGTACGGTGCGCGCGAAATTCACGTCTGGCGCAATGTATGATGCAACCACTTTGGCTAAATCACCGTTGCGAACCAAAGGATTCGGACCAACGCGGATCTGGTCATTGAAGAGATTCAGAACTCGCTTTGATCGAGGAGATAAGTCAGCCTTATCAACAGCTTCAGGTATTATCGGCGGGTCGCCAGCACCCACGACGTTAGCCCATTCTATTTGCCCGTCGACCGTGCCCAAATAGTGGAAGATTTCTCCTGCAACGGCCCCATTTTCTGATCCCGACCAAAGACTGAGTGTATTGGGCTTTGCTCCTCCTTGGCTGATTGTCAGTTTGCCCTGCTTGCCGGTTTGAAGAACCGGTGCTGAAGAAAGACCGAAATCGAACTCAGGGTTTTGTCCTTCCCAGGAGGGAATATTCCACGGTCCTTGCAGGATCATTCCTGCTGCACCTTGAGGCATGTATGCTCTTGCCTGGGGAGCATTCAGATTTATAAAGCCGGGGAACATGCTTCGATCTGACTGCATGGACAGAAGTAGTTCGATTGCAGCGATATATTCATCGCTGTCAAAGACATATTCCCCTGTACGCAAATCAATATCTGCGTCTAGAATTCCATCACCCCCTGCACTTGCACCGCCGATTCTGCCGAGATTGCGGACAACGTCTGCCCAGCGATTTAGCTGAGAGCCGCCAATAATGAATCCGAAGTATCGACCTTGACCGGCTTCGGTGATTTTACGGGCCGCGTCGCGGAACTCATGGTGAGTTAATGGCCTTGATTCAGGGTCATATCCTGCCGATTCCATATACGTTCTGTTGTAAAGCAGGTGTGATGCGTAACGCTTGTTAGATGTGAAAGGGAGGCCATACGTCTTGCCTTCGAACTCATTGATGCCAGGCAGGAAAGCGCCAGCTGGGAACCCCTTTTTCCATTCTCCAATGTTGGGTATGAAGTCGTCGAAAGGTTGTACCCACCCCTGATTGACGGCGTCAGCCAGGCTGAAATTGCGGGGCAATACAAACACGTCATGTGCTGTTCGATTGCGCACACCGAGCGGTACGACCTTGGCGATTTCATTCCAGGGCAATGGATCGTAGATGATATCTATATCCCGTGCTTCACCGTATCGTTCGAAAAATTCTTTGAAAAAAGTCGCCTTTTGATCGCCGCTATCTACCCAGCGGAATTTTGTGCCTTTGGGTATATTGTTCAATGGTGTTGGAAGAGATTTTGCGTGGGAAACATTGGAGCCAAAGGTAGTTGTTGCGGCAATTGCACTTGCCCCTGCCAGAAACGATCGTCGTGACACGTGAATTGAGCTCATGACTTCCCCCTCAAATTATGCGGCGTTTTTCTTATGTGGCGTTTTTCAGGTTTACGGTAATAGGGCGAGACTGATTACGCATTTGAATTTTTTCTTATTTTTGATTAAAAAAAATGATCAATGATCTATGATCCCGAATCTTTACGCCGATTTGTTGCAATCGTTGAGGCGAGCAATATGCGGACGGCTGCGGACGTCGTCGGCGTTACACAGCCAGCCCTTACTAGAAGCCTTAAACTACTGGAGGCCGCCGCTGGAGGGATGCTCTTTGAACGTCGCAGTCGTGGTTTGCGACTGACACCATTGGGTAGACTTGTTCACACGCAGGCTCGACATTTTCTGCGAGAGCACCAGTTGGCTGAGGCTGAATTACGGGCATTAAAAAACGGGGAGCAGGGGCAATTGCGTGTGGCTGCTGCACCTGTTTGGATGACTACGATCCTGCCACCCGTATTGGCGAATGTGCATCAACGTTATGCCCAACTCCTGATAACGCTGACATCTGCAAATTACAGTGAGGCATTAGCAGGATTGAAAGAAGGGGAATTTGACGTTTTTTTCGGGGGATTTCAACGACAGGAGTCGTTGCCGTCATTCTTGGTTCGCAAACCTCTTTTTGATGCCAAGCTTGTTATTGTAGCGCGTTCTGGTCATCCAATTTTAACATCTGGATTTCGAACCGAAGATCTCATTGTTCAGCCATGGCTTTCATACAAAAGCGAAATAGCGTATCTGGACACGATCAACGCATCGCTGCAGGAAACATGTAGTTCGGGAGTAAAGGCCAGCTTACAATGCGATTCCATGCTGACCGCATTGGAGTTGTTGAGGCGAGGAGACTACTTGGCCGTATTGCCGAGTAGTTTTCTGAGTTCTGCAAATGGGCAGGGTCTTGAAGTGGTTGCTACAGACCTGCCGGCCATATCTTATCAATCTGGCCCGATCTATCGTCGCAGTCTCGAAGTGAACCAGGCTGTACGGTTGCTGCTAGAAGAATCGGAGCGACAAGTGTCCGCCTTTTCTTTGCGCTAGGGGTTGTGCTTAAAAATTGTTATTCCTTTCTAAAAAATTTTAAGTGGTGGTGGAATTATTTAGAAAGGGACTTTGTTGCAATTGTTGATACTTATACGCATTGAAATTAGAGACGTGTGTCTATCGACAATATTGTATTTTTAATATTTAATACTTAAGAGATGTAGCCTTGCGGTAAGTGAATTTGATAAATTTATCTCGCTTCCAGAAATCAATACGCACCTATGTATTGGAATATTTGATGCTGCCAGATCGTAAAATGAAAATGGCAAGTGTCTGGTAGGTGATTTACTGTAATGAGGCATTGGCGGCGTGTAAAGCAAGTTGCATCTGAGGTCAGACGAAGTAGT
>NZ_JAILWL010000154.1 GCF_025698965.1 Roseibium sp. | reverse complement strand
GAATGATCGAGTGGATGACGGTTGCGGAAAACATGGCGCTTGCGCTGGGCTTTTCCAAAAAGTTCGGGTTGATCAAGTGGAACGACGCGGAGCGGTTCGCCGAAGAGGCGCTCAAGCGGGTCGGATGTGATTTCTGCCCGTCGACACGGGTTCAGGATCTTTCCCGGACAGAAAAGTCTCTCGTTGCGATTGCCCGCGCTCTTGCAGTCGATTGCGATTTTCTGGTTCTCGATGAACCGACAGCTTCGTTGCCCACCGACGAAGTCGTTCGCCTTTTTGAAGCCCTGCGTCCGCTGCGCGACAGTGGTGTCGGCATGATCTACGTGTCCCATCGCCTGGATGAAATCTTCCAGATTGCCGATCGTGTGGCAGTGCTCAGGGATGGTGAACTTGTTGGCGTGCGCGCCATTCAGCACACGACAACGGAAGAACTCGTTCACATGATTGTAGGGCGCAAGACCCGCCAGGTGAGCAAATTGCACGAAGCTCCTGGCGCGCCTTTGCTGACAGTCAAGGGGCTGGAGACCAGATCGGCGGGGCCGGTTGATCTGACATTGCGTCGGAACGAACTGGTAGGGCTGGTGGGCCTGCGCGGGGCAGGACATGAGGAGATTGCCCGGGCGCTTTACGGACTGGAAGAGCATCGCGGTGAAGTCAGACTTGCAGATGGCAGCGCACCGGATCTGCGGTCTCCGAAAACAGCGCTGGATTCGGGGATCGGGCTCGTCGCACGAGATCGTACTGAGGAATCCGTCGCTTTGCCGTTGACCATTCGTGAAAACACTTTCCTGAACCCGGAAGCCACTGGCCGAGGTCTCTTTTCGATCCTGTCTCCAGATGCGGAAACCAAAATGGCCGAAAAGATCGGACAGGAAGTGGCATTGAGTCCGAACGACCAGAGCATGGCGATCGAAGCCCTGTCGGGAGGCAATCAGCAGAAAGTTGTCATTGCCCGCTGGCTTGCCACAAAGCGGAAGCTTCTCATCTGCGAAGACCCGACCGCTGGGGTTGACGTGGGGGCGAAAGCTGAAATCTACGCTTTATTGAACAAGGCGTTGCGGGAAGGTGTCGGCATTTTGCTCGTCTCGACCGACTTTGAAGAGGTCGCCACAATTTGCCATCGCGCAATCGTCTTCAGTCAGGGACAGATCGTCGACGAACTTTCCGGTACCAAACTATCGACTGAAAACCTGATTCAGGCTGCGTCTGCCAGCAATGTCGCGGCTGCTTAGGGAAAAGAATAATGCAATCACTTGAATCCAATGCTCTCGAGCCAACCAAGGCCGAAATTCAAGGCCTCTCGATCCGAGGCAAACTTCTGCGATTTCTGCCGGTCTATGGTCTCGTGATCCTGACGATCATCCTGATCTTGTTGTTCTCGATCCTGCTGCCGACAACGTTTCCAACGCTCCTGAACCTGCGGGCGATCATTTCCGACAAGGCAATCATTGCGCTGTTGTCACTGGGGGCAATGATCCCCATGGCTGCGGGACGTATCGACCTGACCGTCGGTTATGGCATCGTGCTATGGCACATTCTGGCGATCAGCCTTCAGACGCTTTTTGGAATTCCATGGCCCTTGGCGGTGGTGATTGTTCTGATGCTCGGGGCGATGACCGGGTTTTTCAACGGTCTGCTCGTGGAAGTCGCCAAGATTGACAGTTTCATCGCGACGCTCGGTACGGGCACGGTCCTTTACGCCATTGCCTTGTGGCACACCGGTGGACGGCAGATGGTCGGTGTGTTGCCAGATGGTTTTTACGCCCTGAGCACGACATTCGTCTTCGGCCTTCCGATTACCGGCTATTACCTGATCGCGATCACCGTCTTTATGTGGCTTGTCCTCGAATATACGCCGATCGGCCGGTATCTATATGCCATTGGCGCGAACCAGCGCGCTGCCCAGCTCAACGGAATTCCAACTCGCAAATACGTCATTGGTGCGTTCATGGCCTCCGGTACGATGACGGCCCTGGCAGGTGTTCTTCTGGCGTCCAAGCTTCGGATTGGCCAGGCAAGCGTTGGACTGGAATTCCTGCTGCCCGCGCTGGTCGGCGCGTTTCTTGGCTCCACGACAATCAAGCCGGGGCGGGTCAACGTCTGGGGCACCGTTGTCGGTGTTGCAATTCTTGCTGTCGGTATCTCCGGAATTCAGCAATTCGGTGGCTCATTCTGGGTCGAACCGCTTTTCAACGGTGTCACCTTGCTGATCGCGATCGGCATCGCCGGCTACGCGCAGCGCCGAAAAGGCGCAGTGAAAAAATAACGTTCTTTGCGAAGGGAGGATACTATGCAGAAACGTGATTTCCTTAAGGCTGTTCTTGCAACAACCATGCTGGCCGGGACAGGTTTGCCCAGTTTTGCCGAGACAGCCTGGGACGGCCCGACCACGGGTCCGGCCGCCGCCGATGGCAAGACAGTTGTCGTCGTCGCGGCAGACCTGAAAAACGGTGGCATTCTCGGTGTCACCAACGGCGTGGAAGAGGCTGCTGCCAAGATTGGCTGGGAAGTGCGCGTGCTTGATGGTGCCGGTTCGGTGCAGGGGCGCACGGCAGCCATCGGTCAGGCCATGGCGCTGCAGCCCGATGGTATCGTCATCAACGGTTTCGACGCTGTGGAACAGCAGGCCGCTTTGGAAGGCGTGGTTGCGGCAAACATTCCGATGGTCGCCTGGCACTCAGGCCCCAAGATCGGCTGTGATGCGCCCGGGGGTATTTTTGCCAATATTTCGACCGATGCAATGACGGTTTCCGAAGTTGCCGCGAATTGGGCGATTGACGAAGGCGGCAAGGATATCGGAGTGATCATCTTCACCGATTCCACCTATCAGATTGCCATCGACAAGGCAGACCGGTTGAAAGAAACGGTCGAAGCTGCCGGGGGGAATGTGCTCGAATATGTCGATACGCCGATTGCCGACACATCGACCCGCATGGGACCACTGACCACAACCCTTCTGCAAAAGTACGGTGACAGTTGGACTCACGCGTTGGCGATCAACGATCTTTATTTCGATTTCATGGGACCAGCACTTGCAGCCGCAGGAATTTCAGCAACCGATGGTCCGCAAGCCGGATCTGCAGGTGACGGATCGGAAGCGGCATTCCAGCGCATTCGGACAGGTGGATATCAGACAATAACCGTTGCCGAACCGTTGAATCTCCAAGGCTGGCAGCTGGTGGATGAATTGAACCGCGCCGTTCAGGGCGAAGCCTGCTCCGGCTACGTCACGTCGCCTGCTTTGGTGACAAAGGCAGGGTTGGAGAAAATGGGCGACAGCAACGCGTTCGATCCCGATACGCCCTATCGCGAAGCCTACGCAGCCATCTGGGGCAAATAGGCTTTGCTAGAGCGGGCCGTCAGGAGCAGCCGCGGGCGGCCCGCTAAAAATCGAACCAACTGACGAAACTGCAAATCTTTTTGCCGGGGCTTTGCCGCGGACAGGGAAGGTTTGTCCTCAATTCGGGGTAAAAACATGCCTACCGGTGAGAACAATTCCGGTCCTCTTGTGTCGATGCGAAGCATCACCAAACGCTTTGGCGGTGTGACCGCTCTCTCGATTGTCGATCTCGATGCTTATGCGGGTGAGGTCCTGGCAATCGTTGGTGACAATGGAGCCGGAAAATCGACACTGATCAAGATCCTGACGGGCGTCTATCAGCCGACGGAAGGCGAGATCTATGTCGGTGGCGGCAAGCTGGTGATGAACAGCCATTCCGACGCGATTGCCGAAGGAATCGACGCCGTCTACCAGACGCTGGCCCTCGCCGATCATCTTGATCCGGCGTCCAATATGTTCCTTGGAAACGAGCTTACCAGATCATTCCTGGGTATCACCGTGCTCGACAACAAGCGGATGCGCGAAGAAACCGAACGGGTTCTGTTCGAACGCCTCGGTGTCAGGCTGCGCTCTCTCGATGTGCCGACTGCCAGCCTGTCCGGTGGTCAGCGGCAGGCGGTCGCCATTGCTCGGGCGGTCTATCACGAGGGCCTTCGGGTCCTTGTGATGGACGAGCCGACAGCCGCGCTCGGGCCCCAGGAAACCGCCCGCACCTTGAAACTGATCATGGCGCTGAAGGCGCAGGGGTTGGCCGTCATCCTGATCTCTCATTCGCTTGATGACGTTTTCGAAGTTGCCGACCGGGTGCATGTGCAGCGGCGCGGAAAATGCGCCGGTGTGGTGCAGGTCTCACAGAGCTCCCAGCAGGAAGTCCTCGGACTGATCGTCGGCGCTGAAGAAGCCGCATAGGAGGGTGACATGACAACAACGACACACCATCCCGGCAACCCGGTAAAGTTCTCTGAGCGGATTGAACCATTCCTGGCGATCATCGGCCCCATGGTCATGATCCTGGCCATTCTCCTGTTCATGGGCGTGGCCGAACCGGCCCGCTATTTTCGGCTTTCCAATCTTAACCTGATCCTTCTGGACGCCGCGCTTTACATGCCGATGGCGATGGCGATGACCTTCGTCATTACTCAGCGGGGTATCGACCTGTCGATCGGGTCCGTCGCGGCGCTGACAAGTATTCTGATGGCGTTCCTGATCAAGCAGTTCGGGTTTTCCGCGCCTGTTGCAATCACGATCGCTCTTGTGCTTGGAGCGCTTTGCGGTCTGATCAACGGGCTGGTGATCACCAAATTCAAGGTGCCCGACCTGATTGGCACACTGGCCATGGATCTCGTCTATCGCGGCCTTGCCCTCGTGATTGCGAAGGGGCTGGTTCTGGCAAGGTTCCCGGAGATCCTGACCGACATCGGCAGAGGTCAGATCCCCGGATTCATTCCCGTTCCCGTGGTGATCGGTCTTCTGACCATGGCTCTCGGCTATTGGCTTTTGAAACGAACCTTTTTCGGGCGTTACACGGTTGCGATCGGTTCCAACCCGGAAGCGGCCGAGATGACGGGTATCGCGGTCGACCGTTACAAGATCTATGCCTATGTCCTGATGGGTGCGGCAGCTGCGCTGGCCGGTGTCATGCTGACCGGCAAGCTCAATGCAATCCAGGCGACGTCTGCGCCATATTTCAATCTCCATGTGATCGCCGCGGTCGTGGTCGGTGGAACGTCACTGTTCGGCGGGCGGGCATCCATGTTGGGATCGCTGGCAGGTGTCCTGCTGCTTTCCATGATGATCAACGCGCTGGTGACACTCCGGATCGAGTTTTTCTGGCAGTCGGTTGCTTCCGGCGTCGTGATCGTTTCATCCGTGGCTCTTTACACGTGGCTGCAGAAGAAGGACCGGGACGGGGCCAAGGGCCTGATCGCCGGGCTGACAACACCGGAAAGTCTCAAGCTTCTGCGCCTGTCCGGCGGTCTGATTGCCGCACTCGCTCTCTTGCTTCTCATCGGATCTCTGCTCGCGGGCAATCCCGTTGCCAGCGGCTGAGGTCCTTTTTTGCGGAATTCATCACCAGGGAGGAAAACGATGAATAAACTGCTGATTACCACTTTGAGCATTCTGGCGCTTTCGAGCACCGGCGCTCTGGCTGAAGACAAACTGCCGCTCAAGGAACTGCCCGGCATTGCCGACAGGGACTACTGGGTTCCCGGAGAGGTCAACGCCGATGGCAAGCTGGAGGCGCTGCAAGCTGTTGTCGGAGCCGAGGGCGTGCCATTTACAGGAAGTCAGGACAAGCCGGTTGAAATCGCGCTGATCTATCCTTCGGCGGATACGTCGGATTTCTGGGCGCGTAACTTCCTGGCCATGACCAAGAGGCTGGAAGAACTCGGCATCAAGTACAACACCACCGAGTTTGCAAGCCGTCAGATCGAGCATTCGCTCCAGTCGACCTACGCGAACCAGGTGCTTCAGGATGGCGACATCTACGACTACGTGATCTTCGGTCCTTCGGAGCTTGCCATTCAGGCAGACAATATCGACAAACTGTCGGGCGAAGACAGCTTCAAGACCTATGTCTGGGCATTCCATACGCCGTTGAAGGATCTGAAAAACCAACCGGATGTCTGGTTCGACTTCTCTTCCGCGGCCGGCGCGCTCGTGATGTGCGACTACATGCTTGAGCGGCTTGGCAATGGCGTCACCATGGCCATGAACAGAGGCATTCCCGGGATCACGGACAATCAGCGTTCAGGTGACTTCAAGGACTGCGTCATGGAAAAAGGTGATTGGAAAGTTGCCTATGAACACTATGGCGAATACCAGCGCGAAGGCGGATTTGAAGGAACGAGCCTGATCCTGCAAGCCTATCCGGAAGCGACGATCATTCATAATGCTAACACGGCTATGGCAATGGGAAGCGTCGAGGCGCAGGTCTCCGTCGGCAAGGAAAAAGAGATCTTCTCCACCGGCTGGGGTGGTACCGGCCTTGAACTGGATGCCATCCGTCGGGGAGAACTGGACGCCACACCCATGCGTATGGGAGATGACGTCGGCGCCGCAACTGCTGAAGCCATCAAGGCGGATCTGGAAGATCGGTCCGGCGAGCTGCCGTTGGTGTTCCTCGGTCGCATCACCGTTGCACATGACCAGATGGGTGCAGAGGAACTCGATGCGTTGCAGCAGGAAGCGTTTCGCTTCTCCGGTGTCGGCGCGCTGGAGCGCTGATCCGATTAGCTGTTGAAGATGACAGATCCCCGCCATGTCGTTTGACCTGGCGGGGTTTGAACAACATCACGCGACCGGTTCACGGCGGATCGGTAGCGTTGCGATCCGGAACGTTCCGAAGCGGCGAGATTGCGAGTGCCGTGGTTGAAGTGATATCACCCGTTTGTACTGGAGACTCGCGACGGGGTGCGGATTTGACGAAGGACAGCGTAAAGACAGGTCCGGTCACCATGCGGGACGTTGCGAAGGCGGCAGGTGTGTCACGCATGACCGTTTCCAGAGCCTTGCGCAAGGATAGTCCGGTCTCACGTGAGACGCGGGAGCATATCCTTAAGATCGTCCGCGAAATGAACTACGTGCCGGACCAGATGGCCGGAAGCCTGACAACCAAGAAGTCGGGATTTGTCGCTACTCTTCTTCCTTCTTTGAACAATCTCCATTTTGCGCTGACCGTGCAGGCATTGACGGAAGAGCTTGAAGAGATCGGTCTTCAGATCCTGCTCGGGCACACCGGTTATTCGGCTGCGCGGGAAGAAGAAATATTGGAGACGATGCTTCGCCGCAGGCCCGAGGCTATCGTTCTGTCCTATGACGGTCACACCGAGCGGACGGTTCAGCTCATGCGCGAAGCGGCGGTTCCCGTTATCGAGATCTGGGAAACACCTGAAACTCCGATAGAGCATACAGTTGGTTTTTCCAACTTTGATGCTGCGAAGCAGATGACCGAAAGACTGATTGGCAAAGGTTACAGCCGGATTGCCTTTCTGGGGGAGGGGCAGGACGACTGGACCCGCGGTGCGGCGCGGCGAAACGGTTTTCTGAGTGCCATGCAGGCATCCGGCCTGTCAGCTCATCGGATGATCCGGTTCGGGACACCGCCACTGACGATCGAAAACGGGTCGGAAGCAGCCGGTCAATTGCTGCACAACTACCCGGACACGGATTGCGTATTCTGTGTCTCCGACATTGCTGCTTTTGGCGTTCAAAGCAGGGTTCTGGCTGACGGGCGCAGGATACCGGACGATATTGCCATAGCCGGATTTGGAAATTTCGAAGTCTCACGTTTTGCCACGCCGAACATTTCCACCGTGATCGTCGATCCGGTCCGCATCGGACAAGAAACCGGCATGCTGTTGAAAAGACTGTTCCTTTCCGATGAGGAACGCGCCGGTAAGCCGCAACACATCCACGTGCCGGCAAAGGTCGAATTCCGGCAGAGCTGCTGATTTCAGCGCGGGAAAGACATTTTTTCCAACGAAAGATCAAAATTTCTCTTGTTACCGATAACATTCATGCTAATGTGACCGGTAACAATTGAGGTATGCATTAGGGTTTTGTGGCCCGGGAGGAAAGATGCCACGCATCCGGCTTGACAACCTGGTGAAGCGATATGGGGACTTTGAGGTACTGCACGGTATCGACCTGGAAATGGAGGAGAACGAATTCACCGTTCTTGTCGGACCATCCGGGTGCGGTAAGTCCACCACCTTGCGCATGATTGCAGGACTGGAAACGGTCAGCGACGGAGAAATCTATATTGGCGACCGGCCGGTCAGCCAATTGGAACCGAAAGCCCGTGATCTGGCGATGGTGTTTCAGGATTATGCGCTCTACCCGCATATGAATGTCGCAAAGAACATGTCTTTTGCGCTCCGGCTGCAAAGACGTCCCCGCAAGGAAATCGACGAAAAGGTCGGTGCGGTCGCCGAGATGCTGGGACTTACCAATTTCCTGCACCGCAAGCCTGGCGAGCTGTCGGGCGGTCAGCGTCAGCGCGTCGCCATGGGGCGGGCGCTGACGAGAGATGCGGGCACGTTTCTGTTCGATGAACCACTTTCGAACCTGGACGCCAAGCTGCGCGGCCAGATGCGTGCCGAACTGGCGTTGATGCGCCAGAAGGTCCGCAAGAACATGATTTACGTCACCCATGATCAGATAGAGGCCATGACTCTCGGCGATCGGATCGTGGTCATGAATGGCGGCTATATCCAGCAGCAGGGGACGCCGGAGGAACTGTTCAAACGGCCTGCGAACAAATTCGTCGCTGGCTTTCTCGGTTCACCGCCGATGAACTTTCTCGATGCTGAAATCCAGAGCCTTGGCGGACAGGTAATAGTCAGTGGGGACGGGTTCGAGATCGCTCTGCCGGAGGAAAAGGCAGCAACCGCATCAGGTCACACGGCAAGTTCCATCATTTTGGGCCTCAGGCCGTCGGACCTGCACTACAGCCCGGATGCACCTGAACACGAGGCTATCGATCTGAAGGTGATTGTCTCTGAATACATCGGAGCGCAGTCGGTCCTTCTCTGCCACTGCGGTGCTCAAAAAATCGAAGTCGAGCTGAAATCGGAAACGCCCATTGCACTGGGCGAAACGCTGAGATTCGCGGTCAACAGGGAGGCAATTCACATGTTCGACCGCGAAACAGAGGTTGCCATCAGGTGATCAGAACCTTGTCGAAAGGGAGGAGAGAATGCTGAATTCTTTAAATACAACGGTCAGCGCGATTGTCGGGGTGATGCTGGGTGCCACCGCGGCCCTGGCCAATCCATATGAACCTTATGAGGGCGAAACGCTGATTGTGAACTTTCCGGCGCATCCGCATTTCGATGCAGTGAAGAAGGTTTTGCCGGAATTCACCAAGGAAACCGGCATTCAGGTGGAAGTTGACCAGCTTCAGTATCTCAAGATGCGTGAGCGGCAGACCCTTGAGCTGACCAAGAACAAGGGCGACTACGACCTGATTGCCTATGTGGTCTTTTCCAAGGCCGACTATGTTTACGCCGACCAGCTGGAAAACCTCGCACGTTTCTTCATGAACCCGAAGCTGGCGGATCCGAACTACGATGCAGAGGACCTGATCGACGGATATGTCGCCAACATCGGCGTGGCTGGCGGCAAAAAGGGATATCTGCCAGGACCGACAGGGTCGCTCTTCGGCCTGCCATTCGGGTCTGAAACATCCATCCTGGGGTATCGCAAGGACATTTTCGACAAGCATGGCCTGAAGGTTCCGGAAACCTACGATGAGTTGCTGGAACTGGCTTGCCAGATCCCGGAGCTGGAGCCGGGAATGGGTGGCCTGGCTTCGCGCGCGGCCTCAGGTCACCATGCCAGCCACGCCTTCCTCCTGCATCTTGCGCCACTTGGTGGGCGTATCTTTGACGATGAGTGGAACCCGATCGTCAACAATGAGGCCGGTGTGAAGGCTGCCGAGGCACTCAAGAAAATCGTCGACTGTGGCGCGGAAGGCGCCAAGACATTCGGTTTTGCCGAGGCTGGCGCATCGTTCCTGCAGGGTAACTCGGCCATGTTCCTGGACTCCACCGTCTTTGCAGGGCAGGTCAACAATCCTGACAAGTCAAAGGTGGTCGGTCTTGTCGAATGGGCACCGCACCCGGTTGGTGTCCGCGCAGGCTCCCAGACAGGCGGGTTCGGTATCGGCATTCCGAAGAACGCGCAGAACAAGGATGCGGCTTTCCTGCTGATGCAGTGGCTGACATCCAAGAAAGCCGACAAGCTAATCGCGCTGGCTGGCGGTAATCCGTCCCGTTACTCCACCCATGCCGACGCGGATGTGAACGAGAAGTTCCCTCACATGGCAACGTTCGGAGAAGCCTTGAAGAATGCCGATCCGGACTGGCGTCCCATCATTCCGGTCTGGGGCAAGATCAACGCCGACCTTGGCACGACGCTGTCCAAGATCATTGTTGACGATTTCCCGATCCAGCAATCGCTTGACGGTGTCGTGGAACGCACCAGAGCTTTGATGGACGATGCCGGCTATTACACCTGGGCGCAGTAACAAGGCCCGGTAGCGGACCCTTCCCCGCGGCTCGGCCGCGGGGCTTTCTCAAAAAAAGAAATCGAAAGCGATCGGCAATGAGTGTTGCGATCAAGGCCAACCGGCTGACCCCATACATGTTTCTGGCACCGGCGGGGATCATTCTGATCTTCGCGCTGCTCTATCCGATCGGGTACATGGTTTATGCCAGTTTTCTGGACTGGAGCCCGAGCCAGCGCATCGGACAGGCGGAGTTCATCGGTCTAAGAAACTACATCAATCTCTGGGGCGATGAGGCTTTCCGGGAGAGCTTCTGGGTCACGATCCGTTTCGCCGGGATCGTGGTGACGTTGGAAATGGTCCTGGGTGTCGGCCTGGCTCTGCTTTTGGATCGAAACATCCGCGGAATGGCGCTGCTGCGTACGGTCTTCATTCTGCCGATGATGATCGCACCGATCGTGGTCGGTCTGATGTGGCGGTACATGTATCACCCGACCGTCGGCATCTTTAATCGCACGCTCAAAAACCTTGGCTTTGAAGGGATACCCTGGCTGTCCGACAGCACCTGGGCTTTCATTGCCGTTGTTATTGCAGACGTTTGGCAGTGGACACCCTTCATCTTCATTCTTGCGCTCGCTGCCATGCAGTCGCTGCCGCGCTCGGCGTTGGAAGCGGCAGAAATCGACGGTGCCAACGAGTGGCAGAAAATTCTGATGATCAAGCTGCCGCTGATGATGCCGGTGTTGATCGTCACACTTCTGTTGCGCCTGATCGATGCCTTCAAGGTGCTTGAGGTAATCCTGGTGCTGACGAATGGCGGTCCGGGACTATCCACCGAGATCCTGGCCTTGCGGATTTTCCGAACCGCACAGGAGTTTCAGGAACTCGGTGAGGCCGCCGCCATGTCGAACCTGCTTCTGATGATGCTGATGGCGCTGACTATCGGAATGTTTGCGTATAACCGGGTGCAGGAAGCTCGCCTTTCCCGGCAACGCGCAGCCGCTGAAAAGGATGACAACTGATGGCTGCCAGAAAAGAAACCCAGAACCCGGCATTCTACGCGCTTATCGCGGCACTGGTGATCATGAGTGTAGGTCCGATTGCGCTGATGCTGGCAACGTCCTTCAAGACCAATGTAGACGTCTATGACGCATCCGTGCCGGCCTTCTTCTTTTCACCCACGATCAAGAATTACGAGACGGTTCTGTGCAATTTTCTCTGGTACGAACCGGTTCATGTGGAATATTGCGATCCGACCTTCGGCCGGGCATTGAATAACTCCCTGATCGTCGGTCTGATCTCGACCGGATTGACGCTGACGATCGGCTGCATGGCCGCCTACGCCCTGGTGCGGTTCAAGTTCATGGGGCGCGGTACGGTATCCATGACCACCTTGCTGATGCGTATGGTCCCTCCGGCGGTTCTGCTGGTGCCGGTTTTCGGCATCTGGACATTCCAATTCGGTCTCGACCAGACTTACGCCGGGATCATTTTGATCTATACCGCCATGAATTTGCCCTTCGTGATCTGGATCCTGCAAAGCTTCATCGTCCAGGTTCCGATCCAGCTGGAAGAAGCCGCCCGCATGGATGGGGCAAATCCGTTCCAGGTCTTCTTTCTTGTTGTTCTGCCGATTATCCAGCCCGGCTTGGCCGCCGCAGCGATCTTCACCTTCCGCATTGCCTGGAACGAGTTTTTGCTCGCTAACGCACTTTCAGGCCGGTCAACGCGCACTGTGCCGGTGACGATCGTCAACTCGATCACCGAATACGACATTGACTGGGGCGTCATCATGGCGACCGGCATGCTTTTGGCGATACCACCGATCCTGTTCACCTTTGTCGCGTCGAAGCAGATCATCACCGGTATGACCGCTGGAGCTGTCAAGGGATGATCTGGGAGTGGCTGATATCTCCCGTGGATCCACTTAGGGGCCACGATGTCGGCGCAGCCCTTTCCTGGCATGCCCGCATCATGGTGCTCGCCTGGGGGGTAGTTGCGCCGCTTTCGGTCATTCTTGCACGTTTTTTCAAGGTTCTCCCGTGGCAAAACTGGCCGGAACAACTCGACAGCAAAATCTGGTGGCGTGGCCACTGGATGTCGCAGAGCCTGGTCCTGTTCCTGTCCGTTGTCGGTCT
>NZ_JAILWL010000153.1 GCF_025698965.1 Roseibium sp. | reverse complement strand
ACAAAGGAACGTCTGTAAGGCCTTGAACAATCTCAAGAGTTTTTACCAGAAGCGGAGGTTCCGTTTCGTTCGGATTAACTGCGGTGACGCCCGCATTCACGTCCAGCATGGTGGCGCCTGCAGCGACCTGGGCTAACACGTCCGCCTTGACGGTATCGAAGTTGCCTTCAACCATCTCGGCAGCCAGCTTCTTGCGGCCGGTTGGATTGATCCGCTCGCCAATGACGCAGAACGGTTGGTCGAAACCGATGACGATTTCTTTTGTTGCGGATGCGACGACAGTACGGGTCATTTATGCGATCTCATTGGCAGTCAAAGAGGATGGGGATTGAAAGGACCAGCTCCCACGGCTGTGCAGCCAGTCCGCGGTTTTCTGGATCCCGCCAAACGGGTAAACGTGAATTTGAGCCAGTTGCGAATTTGGCTGGCTTGTGATGCGCGTTTCCAGCGGGTCAACCATTGTTTCGGGATCATACCCGGACAGCATGGAGACCACTGCGCCACCGCGTTTTTTCAGGAAGTTCAGTGAATTCTCGACCCCGGCGAAGGCCGCATATTTTAGCAGGGTCGTCATCTTGGCAGGACCTGCAACGCCGATATGTACCGGGAACTGGTTACCCCAGTCGCACAGCTCGTCAAGCCACAGGCTGACACGGTGCGGATCAAAACCGAACTGTGTGACAATACGGAACTCCGCGTCGCTGTTGGCCGCAAGTTCGTGTTTGCGCTGAAGAAAGGACTTGATCACATCCGGCTTGATGTCCGGAGCGCCTTCCGGATGTCCGGCAACGGCAATCCTGAGGATACCCAGCTTGTCGAAGAGGCCGGTCTCAAGAAGGGTGACCGACGAGGTGAGGGGTCCGGCCTTTTCCGCTTCGCCGGCAACCGTCAGAACCTCGGTAACCCCTGCCTCCTGCACAAGGCGGGTGATGCGGCGTTCAAAGGCTTCCATCGACGGGTAGCGGCGAGCGGCCATATGCGGCACCGCTGTCAGTTTGTGATCCTTGAGAGTGCGCGCGGCCGAGACGATCATGTCTTCCGATGCATTGCCAAGATCCGTGACATATACCTGCGTGCCCGCAGGGATATTGGCAAGCAACTCGGTCTTTTCGACCACCTGCTTGGGCGACATTTCGGTAGAGGCGGCAAGCCGCCCATTCGCCAACAGGCGTTGATCAGTCATTCTCCGTGCCTCCACTTGCGAGCAGGGTTTTCAGTCTTTCCTTCGGATAAGCGGCAACCAGTTCGCTCAATGCCGCTTCCGCTTCCGTTTCGAGGTCGTCCGTCACTTCAACAGGTTCTGCTCGGCGCCATTCCGCCATGTAAGCTTCACTGTCCTTTGCTCCGACCCGCATGGCACAGGCGTCAATCGCCTCCATGAACATGGAAGGCAGCTCCCGCCGGGCAGATTTCCGCCCTTTTTTTACAAGAATCTGTGCCGGGATATCCCGCCAGTACACGATGATCTTCTGAGCCATGGTCTCTCGTTCCTCTTGAGAACCATGATTGCCGGATAAGCAGAATTCCCGGTCGCCTGATAGCGTCATCGTTGCGTGAAAAACCGACTTGTTCTCAATCGGATTTCAATTGTTCAATCTTCGGCATTCGATCCGAGAAACGGATCCAGCAAGCCATATCCTGTACGCCTTATCTCGAATGGCAGATCAAGTCGCTTCGCCGCTTCGCGCGCCGCTTCTTCCAATTTGGGATTGTCGGTCTGCGCCAGGTACAAAAGACGTGTGTAGTGCTGGAAATACATGTCCCGCAAATGCGGGTGCCAATCGAGTCCCAGCGGTTCGATCACCATTGTCTGGAAGTGGCGCGCCAGGAAGTCGGTCAGGTAGAATGTACCGAGCTGGTCTTCTTCCATATCGGCAAAGTCATCAAGGCCAGCAAAGAACGCGTAACAATGCGCGCCTTCAATTCGCTTTGCGCCCGTTTCTTCCAAGACCTTGTCAAGAAGGCCACCGGTGCCGCAATCGCCATAGCCGATCAGGATCTCGGAATAGGCATCCCGGTTCATGAGGATCGCGCGGCGCACTTCCTCGGGAATCTTGTCGGGTGTGTTGTGAAGTTTGGCCGGCAGGCAGGTCAGGTCGATATGATCAAGGCCGTTTCGGTCACGAATGGCGACGATCTCTCTGGCCAGGGCGCCGCAGGCAATAACAAGAACGCGGCCGATCTTGTCGTTCGCGTTCTCTTCCGTTTCGATCGGAAAAAGAGGCTCGCCCATCTGCATATCGGCAGCCTCCTCCAACATTTGGGATCAGCCCTTGCTGGCCAGCTGGTTGTGACGGCGGGCAATCAGGTCCTTTGCCATCTCAACTGCCACGGCCGCATCCCGGCAATATCCGTCTGCACCGACAGCGTCGCCAAACTCTTCATTCAGCGGTGCACCGCCCACGAGCACGATATAATCGTCGCGGATACCCTTTGCCTTCATTTCGTCGATGACGACCTTCATGTAAGGCATCGTGGTGGTCAGCAGGGCGGACATGCCGAGGATTTCGGGCTGGTGTTCTTCCAAGGCCGCCAGATAGTTCTCGACCGGATTGTTAATGCCGATATCGATCACTTCAAAGCCTGCGCCTTCCATCATCATGGAAACGAGGTTCTTGCCGATGTCATGGATGTCGCCTTTAACGGTGCCGATCACCATTTTGCCGACTTTTGGCGCACCGGTTTCCGCCAGCAGCGGACGCAGGATCCCCATTCCTGCTTTCATGGCGTTCGCCGAAAGCAGAACTTCAGGCACAAAAAGGATACCATCACGGAAGTCGACACCGACGATCCGCATGCCTTCCACCAGCGCTTTGGTCAGAATGTCGTAAGGCACCCAACCGCGTTCGAGGAGGATATTGACGGATTCCTCGATTTCTTCCTGAAGACCGTCATAAAGGTCATCATGCATCTGCTCGACAAGTTCATCGTCGGAGAGGGAGGCGAGATCGATATCATCTTCATCGGACATGGGCGGCTCCAACAGGCGCAAAGAGAGTTGTATTTAGTGAAAAACTTTATGCCTCAAGCCGGATTCCCCGATATCTTCAAAGCGACACCGCTAGTCGTTTACGCGACAGTCCGGCATCGCTTACGGCAACTGCGGGTAGATTTCCCCGTTGCGTAGCGAAAACGAGTGTAATTAGACTGGCTTATTCGCTGATATGGATGCTTGAAATGACAGTCCGTTTCCCGCTCAAAATCCTGCTGATCTTGTTGGTGTTCCTGAGTGGCTGCCAAAGCCTTGGCGGCAATGCGGACATGGTTCACAAGACCGGGTCGACGGTGTCGCAAAGACAAAATGTTATCGATGCCTGTCAGGTTGCCGCTCTTGAGGATGTTCCACCGGCGTTTGAGACACGAACCGTTGGCGGCTATGGCGGCTTCGGTCCGGGATATTGTTCTGGATGGGGTGCTACGGATATCGCGGATATACGGTGCCTCCGACCATCGTAAGCTACGACCCGAACGAGGCACTGCGCGCAAGACAGTTTCAGCGCTGCCTGCGCAGCAAGGGATATACTGTCATTTCCCGTCCGGTCTGCACGACGGAGCAGAAAACAAGCGCCTACCTCAATGAGAAACGGCAAGCGCCCGCCGCCGGAATTTCCTGCGTTGCAGGCGAACCTCGCCTGCAACGCAGATGGGTCAGAACCCAGTAGGTCGGGAAGGGCTTAGAACAGTCCTTCGATCTGACCGTTTTCGTCCAGCTTGATGTGGTTTGCGGATGGGACCCGCGGCAGACCCGGCATGGTCATGATTTCACCGCAGATCGCGACAATGAAGCCCGCGCCTGCGGAAAGACGTACTTCGCGGATCGGCAGGCTGTGACCTGTCGGAGCACCGCGCAGCTGCGGGTCGGTGGTGAACGAGTACTGGGTTTTGGCCATGCAGACCGGCAGGTCGCCAAATCCGTCGGCTTCCCAACGCTTCAGCTGATCGCGGACGGATTTGTCTGCCAGGACTTCGTCGGCACGGTAGATCCGCTTGGCGATGGTTTCGATCTTCTCAAACAGAGGCAGGCTGTCTTCGTAAAGCGGTGCGAACTGGGCGGCGCCGCTTTCGGCAAGCTCTGCAACACGCGTTGCCAGTTCTTCCGTTCCGGCAGAACCGTTGGCCCAGTGCGTTGCGAGGATGGCATCGACGCCAAGTTCGGCACAATAGTCCTTGATGGCCTGGACTTCGGCTTCGGTGTCGGCGGTGAAGTGGTTGATGGCGACGACGGCCGGAACGCCGAACTGTTTGACGTTTTCGATGTGGCGGCCAAGGTTGGCGCACCCCTTCACCACGGCGTCGACATTCTCGGTGCCGAGGTCTTCCTTCGCAACACCACCGTTCATTTTCAATGCCTTGATGGTCGCGACAATCACGACGGCATCCGGAGAGAGACCAGCCTTGCGACACTTGATATCGAAGAATTTCTCAGCGCCAAGGTCCGCACCGAAGCCTGCTTCGGTGACGACATAATCGGACAGTTTCAGGGCTGTTTGCGTTGCCACGACGGAGTTACAGCCGTGAGCGATGTTTGCGAACGGGCCGCCATGGATGAAGGCCGGGTTGTTTTCCAATGTCTGGACGAGGTTCGGCTGCAGGGCTTCCTTGAGCAGAACGGTCATCGCGCCGTCGGCTTCCAGGTCGCGGGCTCTGATGGCAGTCCGGTCGCGGCGATAGGCGACGATGATGTCACCAAGCCGCTTCTGAAGATCTTCAAGATCGGTCGCAAGGCAGAGGATAGCCATGATTTCCGAAGCAACGGTGATGTCGAATCCGGCCTCACGAGGGAAACCGTTGGCCACACCACCGAGTGAGCAGACAATGGACCGCAGCGCGCGGTCGTTCATGTCGAGCACGCGGCGCCAGGTCACGCGGCGCTGATCGATGCCAAGCTCGTTGCCCCAGTAGATGTGGTTTTCAATCAGAGCGGCCAGAAGATTGTGCGCCGACGTGATGGCGTGGAAGTCGCCGGTAAAGTGCAGGTTGATGTCTTCCATCGGAACGACCTGGGCATAACCGCCACCTGCAGCGCCGCCTTTCATGCCGAAGCACGGGCCGAGCGAAGGTTCACGCAGGCAGATCATGGCATTCTTGCCGATCCGGTTAAGACCGTCACCAAGGCCGACGGTGGTGGTGGTCTTGCCTTCACCGGCCGGGGTCGGGTTGATTGCTGTAACCAGAATCAGCTTGCCGTTGTCCTTGCCGTCGAGACCTTCGATGAATTCGGCCGAGATCTTGGCTTTGGTGCGGCCGTACGGCAGCAAGGACTCATCTGAAATATTGAGTTTGGCACCGATTTCCTGAATCGGTTTCATTTTCGCTGCGCGGGCAATTTCGATATCGCTTGCCATTTGCTTTCTCCGAGGCGTTTCCAAAAATAGAGGCGTCAAGCCAACGGGATTGCACCGTCTCGACGTTGGCGAAACGCTATTTGAGAAGGCAGTGCAACAACTGTTCCGAATACGACAGGATGCGCCCCGGAAACGACGGAGGTCCCAAACGACGGATTTGAGCCATTTCGGTTGGTGCGGACCGCGCGAAGCTGACAGGTTGACAAAGCTGCAGTCAAAACGGATTCAGAAAAGGCGGTTTCATATTTCAGGTCGTCCGAAAAAAAGAAAATTGCATATTGGGGTCGAACGGATTTTACTTCCGTTATGACAGATTCAGATATCCTCTCCCGACTTCCCGAGCGTTTGAAAAACGCCCGTCGTACACAAGGACTTTCGCTTGAGGCCGTTGAAAAGCTCTCCGGTGTTTCAAGATCGATGGTCAGCCAGATCGAACGCGGTGAATCCAATCCGACCGTTGCCACGCTCTTGAACCTGACCCGGGCGCTGAATGTCGATTTTGCCGGATTGCTTGGGGAGGAGACCGCCGAGGACAGGGTGGAGATTTTGCATGAACATCAGACACCGACGCTGGACAGAGCCGGAGATGGCTGCAAGATTCGTATTCTTTCTCCACCGCAGGACACGGGGCGACTGGAAGTCTACGAACTGATATTTGCCGAAGGTGGCAAACTCGACAGCAGACCGCACGAACGCGGCACTCGGGAACAACTGATCGCCGAAGAGGGGCGGCTTCAGGTTACCTCCGGCGTGGCCAAAGGTGTTGTAAGCAAGGGGGACACAGCCAGATATGCCGCCGATGTGCCGCACGCTATCGAGGCTGTCGACGGACCTGCAAAAGCTGTCCTGATGGTCGTGAAATTCTAAATCAGGTTCGCAAGGTTCGAAGTGAGATGGCTGGTCAGGTGTCTTTAGTGACGCAGGGGCCAGCTCGTCTGAATATTAGAAATCCGTAATATTGGATTTCATTTCTTTTATCATGAATGAAAATCCGATATAGTGGAAGAAATATCCATTTTGCCGGAGAATTGTCGTGTCTGATGCGTTCCTGTCCCACATTTCCAACACGTTGAAAGAGATCGAGGCCGAAGGTCTTTACAAGCGCGAACGGCTGATCACATCCCCTCAGGGGGGGCTTATTACAGTCGGCGGGCGCGAAGTCATAAACCTGTGCGCCAACAACTATCTGGGCCTTGCCGATCATCCGGCTCTTATAGAGGCTGCCAAGAACGCGCTGGAGCCGAAGGGCTACGGCATGGCGTCCGTGCGGTTCATCTGCGGAACGCAGGACATTCACAGACAATTGGAGCAGCGCCTTGCCAGGTTCCTCGGCAAGGATGATTCCATATTGTTTGCAGCTTGTTTCGATGCGAATGGCGGTCTGTTCGAACCGCTGCTCGGCCCGGAGGACGGAATAATCTCGGACGCGCTGAATCACGCGTCGATCATTGACGGCATCAGGCTCTGCAAGGCCAAACGCTTCCGCTACGCCAATTCCGACATGGCTGATCTGGAGGCGAAACTGAAAGAGGCGCGGGAGACAGGCTGTCGCCACATAATGATCGCGACCGACGGTGTATTCTCGATGGATGGATATCTTGCCAAACTTCCCGAGATCACGGCACTCGCCAAACAATACGATGCGCTTGTCATGGTTGATGATTGCCATGCAACCGGCTTCATGGGCCCCAAGGGGGAGGGAACGCCTGCACATTTCGGGGTGGAAGTCGACATCCTCACCGGCACGCTGGGAAAGGCGCTGGGGGGAGGTATTGGTGGCTATATTGCCGGACCTCAGCCGGTAATAGATCTTCTGCGTCAGCGCGCGCGACCATATCTTTTTTCAAATTCCCTGCCACCGGCCGTCGTCATGAGTGGACTTGAGGCGATCCGTCTTGTTGAGGAAGGAGACGATCTTCGCAACACCCTCTTCGAAAATGCCGGATATTGGCGGGCTGGTCTGGAAAATCTCGGTTTCACTTTGTTACCAGGTGAACATCCGATCATTCCGGTAATGCTCGGAGAAGCCAAGCTCGCGCAAGCAATGGCAACAAGTCTGTTCGATGAAGGTGTTTTTGTCTCCGGCTTCTTCTTTCCGGTTGTCCCGCGCGGACAGGCGCGGATCAGGACCCAGATGAATGCCGCGCTGACGAAAGCGGATCTGGACCGGGCGCTGGAGGCGTTCGAAAAAGCCGGCAAGAAAACTGGAGTGCTGTCATGACCAGCAATCAGATGAAAGCACTCTGCAAGTCCGAACCCAGGGAAGGTTTGTGGATGACGCGCGCACCTGTTCCGGAGATCGGTCCGGACGATGTGCTGATCAGGATCAACAAGACAGGTATCTGCGGAACCGACATCCATATCTGGAACTGGGACGAATGGGCAGCAAAAACAGTGCCCATTCCCTTGATTACGGGTCACGAGTTTGCCGGTGAAATTGTTGAGCTGGGCAAGAACGTCTCCGAATTCGAAATCGGTCAGCGCTGCTCCGGGGAAGGCCATCTGATCGGCAAGCAATCCCGGCAATCCAGAGCGGGCAAGTTTCATCTCGATCCGGAAACCCGTGGCATCGGGGTCAACGAGCAGGGTGCGTTTGCCGAGTATCTGCGCCTGCCGGCATTCAACGTTGTGCCATTGCCGGACGAAATTGATGATGAAATCGGAGCCATTCTGGACCCCTTGGGCAATGCCGTACACACCGCGCTCAGTTTCGATCTGGTCGGCGAAGATGTGTTGATCACCGGCGCAGGACCCATCGGCATTATGTCTGCTGCGGTTGCTCGCCATGTTGGTGCCAGAAATGTGGTGATCACGGATATCAATCAGGCCCGCCTGGATCTTGCATCCAGGGTCACTGATGTGGTTCCCGTCAATGTTGCTGACGAGGACCTCATGGGCATCGAGCAAAAGCTGGGTATGCGCGAAGGCTTCGATGTCGGTCTTGAGATGTCCGGCAACCAGATCGCCCTCGACCAGATGGTGGAAAATCTGGTTATGGGTGGCAGGATAGCGCTTCTTGGCATTCCGCCGGGCAAGTCACCGGTCGATTGGTCGCGTATCGTCTTCAAGGCGATCACGATCAAGGGGGTCTATGGCCGGGAAATCTTCGAAACCTGGTACAAGATGATTGCTATGCTCCAGAACGGACTGGATGTCCGTAACGTCATCACTCACCGTTTCTCCGTGGACGACTTTCAGGACGGCTTTGCAGCCATGAAATCAGGAGAAGCAGGAAAGGTGGTTTTGAGCTGGACCTGAGTGGGGCCGACTATAAGATTTTGGAACCTATCGGTGCGGCTGAAACGGCACTTGAGCCGGCCCTGAACTGTAAGGAGAAACGCACCGGCATCGAAATCGAAACCGGTACTCAGAACAGGCCCGGACAAGCGTCCCGTCAGGATTCGGCCAATTTGCCAAAGTCACATTTCAGCGCTCCAAGACGCGAACCGAAGTGCATTGAAACGTGACGGTGCATAATGGCGCAAACCGTTTCAGCCAGATGAATAGGTCCCGATCCGAACAAGAGCCGAGCAGGATCGCCTGGCCTCATCTTGCAAAGCCTGATTTTTGGGCCAATCCCATTTTCTTGAGGATCATGACAGCAGGACAAAAGCCGGTGAAAGATGCCTGCATAAGATGCGCACCCAGAATACCGGTTAGCCAGAGCCAGTTGAGATTCACGTAAACTGCCAGCAACACCGAGATAACAATCAGGGTGCCGACAACAAGGAGAATGGCTCGCTCAACGGTCATTTTCCGCTCCTTAATTTCATTAGTTTCGAATTAATGAAATTATGTGCTTCACTTGCAAAAAGCCAGTCCCAAGCGCCATCACTTTCGTCTGTTTTCCTGCGGCATTTGTACACGTCAAGGCAATCAACTTGCCTCGCCGTGACGCGAGCTTTCACGCAAGCCTCAGTTTGGGATGCGTCTGCAATGAGAATTTCTCGATCCGGGTGTTTCATGTCCGGATGGGCTCGGCATCAAACACAAACTCAAGGACGACGGCACTGTCCTGATCTGAATTCGCAAATTCAAGCCGTTTCTGGTGCGGGCACGCGTCAACGTGATCGTCAGGTCACTATCAACCGAGGATCATCTGGCGGAAATAATTGCGGTTTTCGGTTGAATGCAGCTGCTCGAAAAACAACTCGATAACCGGCTCGGATACTTTCAGCGGCGAGGGGCCGTAGGTTTCGTATTTGTCCGAAAGCTTTTTGTTGACCGCGTTTGAGAAATTCACGTAGTCAATATGTTCACGCGGGAACCCCTTGCTCGCACGTTTGACAATGTCCTGAATGTCTTTGTTGTTGGCGATCGTGATTGCGGTAATTGAATTGCCTTCTGCCTTTGCGAGCTTCCGATAGGCTTTGGACAGATCATCGATAAACCCCGCATAGCAGGTTGCGCAAATATAGGCGCTGAAGGCCTGTAGGAACTCTATCTCCCAGTTGGCGTCCGTACGCTTGATCTGTGGCTCGAAGGCCTTGCGAAGGATGTCGAAACACAAAAATCGCAACACAGACATGGCGAAAAAGTCTTTGTTCGCACCGACGAAGGGCTGCTTTTTGTGAATGCGTCCACAGGCTTCGTAATTGGACCGGTAGATATCAAAGAGATCCGGTGAGGTCGCTATGAAATCAAATATCGCGGAAATGTCGGCCTTGCTCAATTTGCCGCCGCGCATGTCGGCTGCGCTGTGCAGGCTCTTGCGGGCAAGGTCCAGCGCCTGTTGACCGGCGCCAACGCAGATATGCGGACCGCTGAGTTTTGGCCAGGAGACAGCCTTGTGTTTGTCTGAGGGACGCATCACCAACCTCAAGTTTTGGAATGCAATAATGCGCTCAATTGGTTAGAAAAAATTTAATCTGTCGGGTCAAAAAATCGCTTCGTGAAATAAAACCGGCAAGAACGGCGACCAGCCTGCGGTTGACCAGTTGCCTGGCCTGTGGAACAAGCAATCGGCTTTCAGGCTTGTTCGGGTTTCCGGACGGGCTTTATGTAAATACTTCAATCAATTGCGCATGGCCGGAAGGCTGACATGAAGGGCATCTGCTATGACGAACCTTCCGATTGCCACCTATCTTTTGATTGCCTTTACCGTGGTTGTTTCTGCTGCCGGATTTAACAACCGGGCTCTGCTGGAACGGTTTGCGTTTGAAATCGGTCCAATCCTGCGACGTAAACAGGTGGAGCGGCTATTGACTGCTTCGTTTCTGCACGTGGACGGTGGACACCTGCTGGTGAACATGTTGACGCTGTTTTTCTTCGGACCCGTGCTGGAGGCCCGATACGGTCCGGTCAGTTTCGTGGCGCTTTATCTGTTCTGTTCAATCTTTACCGGCGTTGTGGTTCTGTTCCTGCGTCGAAATCAGCTACAGTATAAAGCAGTTGGGGCATCCGATGCAGTGTCCGGAGTACTTGGCGCCTATTGCGTTCTCTATCCCTTCAGCAAAGTCTACCTGTTTTTCATTCCCGTTGGCATTCCGGCAATTTTGTACGCGGTCCTCTATCTTGCCTGGTCGGCCTGGGCGGCGCGACGACAGATCGGCAATGTTGCACATGATGCCCACATCGCTGGACTGCTTGCAGGCGCGGGCGTGATATTGCTTGCAAATCCGGACATTCTGACGGGCGGCTGAGTGAAGATCTGCAAGAATACCGGGCTCAGGTTGTGCGCAGCCAGTCAGGGTCGAAGGTGACATTTGAGCAGCCGGAAAAGCGGGCCATGCGATCAAGTTCGGACTGGAGTTTGGTCAAACGCCCCTTCGAGGCTCTGACGCCCTGTTCCGGCCAGTAGGCCCGGACATGCAGTCGGTCGTCGGCGCGATGGGCCTTCATGTCGATACGGCCGATCAATCTGTCTCCTTCCAGAACGGGGAAGACGTAATAGCCGTACTTGCGTTTCGGTTCGGGGACGAAGATTTCGATCCGGTAGGAAAATCCAAACAGGCGTTCGGTGCGTTTGCGATCCGGACCCTGGAAGGCGGGGTGGAGATCGCTTCCAGAGACTCGAGCGTCTCCGGGTAAATGAATACCCTGCGGTAAACACCGCCCACGCATTCGATCTCGGCCTCGGTAACAAGACCGTTTGCAAGTGCGGACTGGCACCAGTCCTTTGCTTCCTGAGGTGTAATCAGGTCCCAGAATGCTGCAATTTCACCCGAGGTTGCATAGCCAAGCCGATCGAGGGCCGAGCGCGCGGCCCAGTCGATCGTGTCCTGCTCGTCGGGAAGGTGAGCTCGATGAGCGTCGGGGATGACCCGTTCAGTAAGGTCGTACACTTTCTGGAAGCCGACCCGATGACACACGGAAAGCTTGCCGGTTCGCCAGAGGAACTCCAGCGCCGTTTTTGAAGGGTGCCAATCCCACCAACCGCCATTGCTGCGTTTTTCGTCTTCGCCGACCGTGGCAGAAGTGACCGGGCCGTGATCACTCACTTGCTTCAGGATTTCTTCGAATTTTTCCTCAAATCCATTGCGGCGCCAGTCGCGCCAGCGGCCGATCAGGCGGTCGCGATCACGTTTGAAACGAAGCTGCCAATGAGGGTAGAACTCAGTCGGAATGACTGAAGCGTCATGGGTCCAATGCTCAAACAGCAACCGGTCCCGTTCCAGGTGGGCTCTGAGGTTCTTTTCCCTGTATGCCGGGCGTCTTGCCGCCAGAATCATATGATGCGCCCTGGCAACCGTATTGATGCTGTCGACCTGAACAAACCCGAGGTCATTGATCACGGCAGACAGGTCGTTTCCCTTGCCGCTGCCTTTCGGAGCTGCGCAAAGTCCGTGTTTTTCAAGAAACAGGTGCCGGGCCTGCTGATTTGGCACCCTGGGAAGGTTAGGCTTCGTCATGGCGGAACGTTAACATCTTCAACAGCCAGGCAAAATGCTATTTGGGCGATTGTGTTTCATTCGTACAATTAAATCCCGCTGTCTTTCCTGTCATGCCCGCGGCCTATCCATAACCGTTGCAAGCGCCACCCTGTTCTTTATCTCCGGACCCCGCTAAGAGGAATGGAGAGTGATTTGGAAGACCTTCGGCAAGCGGAATTGTCTACGGGAAATATTTATTATGATCAGGTGGACACAGTGACGGAAGTGTTGGCGATCGGCCCGGGGCTGATTGCTGTCTCAATTCTCGTCTTTGTGCTGGCCGGCTTTGTCAAAGGCCTGGTCGGGTTCGGACTGC
>NZ_JAILWL010000152.1 GCF_025698965.1 Roseibium sp. | reverse complement strand
CACTGCAGTCTCATGAATGGCGACGAGATCGTCTCTGGCGCCGTCCTGCAAGGCTCCAGACGCGTTCACCACCACATCTGTGCCGTCAAAAGCAGAACGCCAGTTCACGATGGTATTTTTTGTGATATCCGCAATGATCCATTCAAGATCCGGAAACGTTCTGCGCGCAATTTTCTCCGAGCGCCCGACCCCCGTCACCCTGTACCCCGACGTCTGAAGTGCACGCACACAGGCTGCGCCTATGAACCCATAAGCGCCCAGAACAATTGCCTTTTTCATGCCCGCTTTCCCAACTCGGTTTCACTTGTGTTCTAAAGTGGCGCGGCGCCGGAGTAAAACCTAAAGCTGATTATCAGTGGAATTTTCTGGTTGTTGCCGAAACCAAAAAGGCCGCCTGACGGCGGCCTTTCCAGTTGTGTTGCCATCGACTGATGACTGTTTCAGTTTGCTCAGAGCTTGTCGGTCACAGCCGTGGATGTCGCACCCTGCGGTTCTTTGGTAATGACCGGATCGGAGCCACCTGAGAGCAGGGACTTCACCGTGCGCTCGTAAGCACTCATGTCCAGCTTTCCGTCCGAACCGTCAACCAGCTTGTTGATCTCACCAACCATGCGGACCTGGTGTTTTTCGGTCTGAGCACCGGTTGCGTCGTTTTCGAGCACGATTTCCGCAGCTTCCTCCGGATTTTCAGCTGCGTAAGCCCAGCCTTTCATGGAGGCTTTCACGAACCGGGCAAGCTTGTCGACCATTTCCGGATCCTCGAGGCTGGATTCCAGCACGTAAAGGCCGTCTTCCAGCGTCGCCACGCCCTGGTCTTCATATTTGAAGACGATCAGCTCGTCTTCCGGAATTCCAGCGTCAATCACCTGCCAGTATTCGTTATATGTCATGGTGGAAATGCAGTCGGCCTGCTTCTGCAAAAGAGGATCGACATTGAAGCCCTGTTTCAGGACCGTCACACCATCTTCGCCGCCATCGGTCGGAATTCCGAGCTGACTCATCCAGGACAGGAACGGATACTCATTGCCGAAGAACCAGACACCAAGAGTCTTTCCCTTGAAATCCTCAGGAGAAGTGATACCCGTGTCCTTGCGGCAGGTCAGCATCATGCCCGACTTCTTGAACGGCTGGGCAATGTTGACCAGCGGCACACCTTTTTCACGCGAAGCAAGTGCGGACGGCATCCAGTCGATGACCACGTCGGCACCGCCGCCGGCAATCACCTGGGGCGGCGCGATATCGGGACCACCCGGTTTGATGGTTACGTCAAGGCCTTCTTCATCGTAGAAACCCTTGTCCTCAGCCACATAATATCCGGCGAACTGGCCCTGCGTGACCCATTTCAGCTGGAGTGTCAGCTCGTCGGCGGCTTCTGCCGCACCGGAAACCAGGCTTGTGCCTAAAACGGATGCAAGCGCCAGACTTTTTAATGCCTTCATTGCCATTCCCCTACTGGTTATGAGCTTCGCTCTATCGGCAAAGCCCTTCTCTGGAATTTTTCAACCCATGCTGCTCGAAACGCAAGGGCAGGTATTACCTGCCTCACAGGACGTCAGCACTTTGGTCGCGAAAAGAACGAACGGGCATTTTTCCTTCTGAACGCTCCTCGCTGACCAATTGGTCAAGAAAATCTAGAAAGCAGCTGTGTCATTGGTCAAGGCTATTTTTTGATCAGGTCCGAAAAGCCCTCAAAATTGCGCATAATTTCCGGTTTTTAGGTGGCGATCCGGTTGCAGAAAACGCTTCTGAACCTCGAAAATCCGGCGACGTGGAACAATTGTTCCAGAGTGTTCCCCCTCGCTTTCCTACAACCAGACCCGCCGGCAACGACTTTCGCCAACGTGTCGTCCGGCAGTCTTGAACACAAATCAGAGAGTTGTAGATATGAAAACGCTACTTTTGTCGCTGGCTGCAAGCCTGCCTCTGGCTCTGGCAGCCACGGTGGCACCGGCTGCCGAGAACGGCCTGCCGAGCTTTGACAAGAATCATACCGCGATTGTCATCACGGACCCGCAGAATGATTTTCTCTCACCGGATGGAAAACTCTACGGACTGGTCTCCGATAATCTCGCCGAACTGGGAACCATCGAAAACATCGAAACACTGATGAAAACCGCAAAGTCGGAAGGTGTTGCGCTTGCTGTCGATCCGCTTGTTTACACGAAGATCGACATCGACTGGTCCAACGCGGGCGCATTGCAACGGCAGTTGCTCGACATGAAGGCGCTCTACCGCGAATCCTTGAGCGACCCGACAGGCTTTGAAGGATCCGGGGCAGATTTCTACGAACCTTACAAACGCTACATCCAGGACGGCCAGACCATTGTGGTTGCCCCCCACAAGATGTACGGACCGGAGAGCAATGACCTGATTTACCAGCTTCGCTCACGCGGCATCGACACGGTCATTCTTGGCGGACTTGTTGCAAATCTGTGTGTGGATTCGCACATGCGTGCGCTGATGGAAAACGGTTTCAATGTCTATGTCGTCAAGGATGCCGTCGGTGCGCCGGGAGACGACGCCTATAACGCCGCGCTGGTCAATTACAGCATGATCGCAAACGGCGTCCTGACGACCGAGGAAGCAACCAGGGCACTCACCAACTAGAGCGCCGCACACCGGGGGTTGGGACGGGTCCCCCGGCATTTGCGCACCCGATCCGCACCTCCGCCACCGCCGGAGGTGCGATCAGCTGTCCGGATTGTCCGCAGGAACCAGTGTTTCCAGACGTCTTCTGTCCAGAATTGTGATCCGCTTCGGAGCGAGCGAAATCAGATTCTGGCTTGCGAGATTGCGCAGCAAGCGGGAAATGACCTCACGAAGCGTTCCAAGATCCCGCGCGAGCCTGTCCTGCGACAGGAAGATCACCCCGTTTTCATCAGCCCTTGCCAGGAGCAGCAGGATCAGGCGTTCCTCCTGCGGCAGCCTCATGCTCTGTTCCAGAGAGTGAAGCAGCGAGTAGACACGTCCGGACAGTTGTTCGAACAGGAAGCCCTGAACTGCTCGATCTTTTGCAAACAACTCCCGAAACACAGTTCCGGACAGGGTCAGAAACTCGACGCCATCGGTATCTGCCGCCGCCCAGGCGGGATAGGGCATTTCGGAAAACAGGCTGTTCAGCGCCAAAATGCAGCTTTCGCCCGATTCTATCCAGTAAAGCGTGCCTTCCCGGCCCTCGGGATCGATGTAATAAACCCGGATGGTTCCGGATTTGACCAGGTAAACTCCATTTACGGTGTCTCCCGGACGCAGGATGTCTTCTCCGGAGCGCACAACAGTTCGGGAAATATTGGCTTTCAAATAAGCCAGCGTCCCGGGCTGCATGTCCCGGGCAAACGGAACGATCTTTTCAATATCTTCTTCCATGTTGCTTTCGTCGGGTTAAAAAATTCCGGCCAGCCGCACTGGGTATGGTCAGAGCCCTGGGAAACAGGCCCGTGTTCAATCGTTTTTTCGCACGCAAGCAAATTCACGGCGGCTGCGTCCTGACATATCGAGACATCAGATTGCTTGGAAGGCTGCCCCACTTTCAATTGTACATTTGGTCCCAGTGACGCACTGTCCGGACCCGTTAGACTTAACTGCACAGAGTTCAAAATGGATGGATGACCAATGATTTCCAAATCCGCCCTCGACTATAAGCCTCTGCCACTCCCGGACAGGCGCGAATTTCCGGATGAGGAAATGCTTCGCCGTGCGCGGGAGTTTTATCAAGAGGTGCGCACCCGCCATACCGTTCGTCAATTCGCGGACCGTCCCGTCAATCGCTCCGTGATCGAGACTTGCGTTCTCGCGGCAGGCACCGCCCCCAGCGGTGCCAACCACCAGCCGTGGCATTTCGTGGCCGTCTCAAGTGCAGCGTTGAAGCGCAAGATCCGACTGGCTGCAGAAGAGGAAGAACGACGGTTCTACGATGGCGGCGCCGGTGATGAATGGATCAAAGCGCTTGAGCCGATCGGAACCAATGCGGACAAACCGCATCTGGAAATTGCTCCCTGGCTGATCGTCATCTTCGCTCAGCGCTGGGGTACTTTTGAAGATGGCAGCCGCTACAAGCATTACTATGTTCCGGAAAGCGTCGGAATCGCGACCGGCATGCTTATCACGGCGCTTCATCATGCGGGCCTGAGCACTCTTACTCATACTCCCAATCCGATGAAATTCCTGAACGACATTCTGGATCGGCCGGAGGCAGAAAAACCGGTCATGATCCTGGCAGTTGGTCATCCGGCCGAAGACGCAACCGTTCCTGCCGCCGCCAAACTGAAAAAACCACTTGATGAAATCATGAGCGTTTTTTCAAGTTAGTGTAGCCAGGCATCAGGTGCGTCGGAACCGATCCGATAACACCTCGGCATCAAGACGTAACATGCGTCGGTGCCGTATCAACGTTGTCTTTGATCTTCTGCAGCAGGTCCCTGCGTTCCTGGCTGTTGTCCGCCGAGTAGTTCAGGTTCTTGAAAAGAGACGTCTGTTCGGTAAAGAACTTGCGGACCGCATCCTTGTCCTCAAACGCAAAGTCGGTCTTGGCAATCTTGTAAACGAGATCAAATGTCTCCTGCTGCCGCGCCAGCGGAGCCGATACATCGACATCATCAAAGGCATCCTGCTGCAGGTAGACCATATCCATGAACAGCGCCTTTTGCTGGAGAACGAAGTCCTCGGTCGAGACCCCTTCTTCACCGGTCACCTGCATCATCCGGGTGATTTCATCGCCCTTGCCGAGAAGCTCGATCATCTCTTCAACACGAGGCACCCAGTTCGGGCCGATGTTCTCCTGATACCAGTCCCCCAGCTGGACGTGATAACGGGACCAGGACAGCAAGGGATCGACGGCGGGATAAAAACGCTTGTAGGCACGTTCGGACGACAGGCCGAGGAATGTCTTGACCGTGCCGAGCGTTGACTGCGTGACTGGCTCCTCAAAGTTGCCGCCTGCCGGGGACACGGTGCCGATCATCGTCAGACTGCCGGTTTCTCCCGTCGCCGTTTTCAGCACGCCTGCGCGTTCGTAAATGCCTTTAATCGAGGAATCCAGATAAGCGGGAAAGGCTTCTTCACCGGGAATTTCTTCCAATCTTCCCGAGGTTTCGCGCATTGCCTGCGCCCAGCGGGAGGTACTGTCGGCAATCAACAGCACGTCATACCCCATCTGACGATAGTATTCACCAAGCGTGATACCTGTGTAGATGGAGGCTTCGCGGGCCGCGACCGGCATGGACGAAGTGTTACAGATGATAACCGTTCGGTCCATCAGTGTGCCGTCACCGGACGGGTCAGGCTGATGTGGAAATTCGGTGATCGTTTCCACAACCTCCCCAGCACGCTCGCCGCAGGCAACCACGATCACAATATTGACGGCCGAGAACCGCGAGATCAGCGATTGCAGCACTGTTTTGCCGGCACCGAACGGACCTGGAATGCAGCCCATGCCCCCTCGGGCGATCGGGAAAAAAGTATCGATAAGGCGCAAGGTGGTGATCAGGGGCTCGCTCGGGTAAAGACGCTCACTTTGACCTGACTTGACCAGGCCTTCAGGAAGCGCACGGCGGACAGGCCAGTGCTGTACCATCGTCAGGTCCCGGGTCTCTCCCTTGTCGTTCCGGAGCGTTACCACTGTCTCGTTGACGGTGAAAGACCCCTCGCGGACACGTTCAACCGACCAGCTACCCGTCAGTGAGAACGGTGCCATGATCTTGTGTTCGAACCGTCCCTCAGGAACCGTGCCGAGCGTATCTCCAGCCTTGACCGCGTCCCCGGACTTGACCTTCGGTTCGAAGGCCCATTTCCGATTCTGATCAAGGGCGTTGGTCAAGACACCACGCGGCAGGAAAAATCCGTGTTCGGAGGCTATTTCCGCCAATGGGTTCTGCAACCCGTCAAAGACCGTGCTCAAGAGCCCAGGTCCAAGCGCCACAGACAGCATTTCACCGCTTTGCACCACCTTGTCGCCAACGCGAACACCTGAAGTGCTTTCAAATACCTGTGCTTCGGCCGACTTTCCGCGTACACGCAGCACCTCGGCTTTCAGGTACTCCCTTGGCTTGCCTTCGCGCTCCGGTCCGTGTGGTATGACATAGACAACCTCGTTCTTGATCAGCGGGGCATCGCCCGTCGGCGAGATTGTCACCAGATCATCCTGGACCGCGATAATTTCCGCGCTCGGCTCCGGAAGCTGAACTTGGCTGGTCATGACGTGACCCCCTCAAAATTCAAGGAATTGTCAGTTGAAAAAACCTGCGTCGAAGCGATGTTTTCAGCCACATCCGTGCCATTCAACGCGCTGGAAATCAGGGACTGCAACCGTTTTCTCGCATCGTCATCGTTGTAGCGTGACCACCGTTCCACAATGACCCAGCGCAAGACATAGATACCGACCGCTTCGAAATCGAATTCGTGCCGGGTTCCGAACTGATCGAGCTGACGGAACACCTCGGTCAGGGTAAGGCGCTCCATGGCGATGTGATCATCCTGCTGCATCAACCGGTGGGCTTCCGAGACCCACGGCATGAAATGCCCGAGCCCGAAGGCCGGATCGCTCCAGTTTGCCTTGATCTGGCTGCACCAGCGGCCAAAACCCCAGGATTGGATGTCCCCGGCCGTATCCTGACCCCGGGCGCGCCTTCTAAGAGCGGCAATCAGCGTGCGTGTTTCCATACGCGCCCCGACAAGATTTTGCAGATCCGGGTAATCCTTCAAATCCGCGATCACCTGATTGGCGCGCCGGATGACCTCGATGTCCTGGTTGTATTTGGCAACCCCCGCCCAGGCAGTGACCTCAACCATTTCACGCAATAGAGCAACGTGTTCCGGCACAAGCATCGCAAGGCGCTGCTTCAGCCGAAACTGCGAGATCGGTACCTCTTTGCGCGAAAACAGCTTGCCGAGATGTGGCAGGCTGGTCATCAACGCTATGTATTGGTGCGGCCGGGACATGGCTAGCGAAGCACTCCTTCCATGACGGCTCGCAACCGGGGTTGCAGATGACGTTTCAAAAGCGTTGCGATTGCTTCCTCGGTCAGGTCAATGGAGACGTCCCTATCCGTCAGCTTGACCTTGATGCCGTCAAATCCAGGCGCCGTGGAAAATGTCACACCTTCCCGAAGCGCCTTGCCGGCGAGAGCGATGACAAAATGCGTCAGCGTGCCCGGTTCGACAGATTCGGGCGATTGCTTCAACTCCTCGGACGTCACGACCTTTTCTGGAAGAACGATTTCCATCGGCTCCTTGTCGTTGACCGATGCATTTGCCTTGGCATTTGCAGCCATGGTCAAAATGAGTTTTTGCAAAAACTCCTGATCGCCAAGTGTCGTCCCCACCAAACGTTCGGCTTCCTGCTGAATGCGGTCACCAAGTTCGTTTCGAAGGCTGAGGACCAGATCGCGCGCAGCAACTTTCAATCCATCCTCGGTTGCAGTCTTTTCCTTGGAGGCTTCCGCACGCGCTTCTGCCAGGATGCCATCAGCTTTCTTCTGCGCCTCGGCAACGATTTCATCCGCCTTGGCCTTGGCCTTGGCAAGAATTTCCTCGCCTTCGGATTTGCCGGCGGCAATGCCTTCCGTCTTCAGGCGGTTGATCAATGCCTGGACACCTTCGCCGGCGGCATTTTCCAGATCTGCAGATCCATTGCGTTTGGACATTTCCGTCTCCTAACTCGGGATCGTCCCGGCCAGAACAAGTGCGAATACCAGCGCAAACACCGAAAACCCTTCCAGCACTGCAGCAGGAGCAAGCGAGATCCCGAAAATTTCCGGTTTGGCCTTGGAGGCGTGAATGGCGGAAGCCAACACTTCACCCTGACGAATGCCGGTGAAGAGCATGGTAGAGCCGGACAACAGGCCAATTCCGAACAGCGCCGCACCGTTGGCGGCGTCAACGCTCGGCTGTTGCAACGAGAACATGATGACGATGCCATAGATTACCTGCGAGGACGGCATCAGGGAAACGCCGATAAAGCGGCCATAGCCGCCCTCGCTGTCCAACATGGCGCCAATCGCGGCGCTGCCGCCAAGAGCGCACCCCCAGGCGCTGCCGATCGCCCCGAGAGCAACCGGCGCATAGAGCCCGAACCAACCGAGAGCCACAACGAATTCGTTCACAGGCGTGTCTCCTCTTTCTTAAACGGACGGAAGGGCTTGCCTTCGTCTTTCAGACCCCAGTTAAAAAACTCGATGACATTGAGGCGCAGACCGTGAACAAAACCGGCGATCAGTCCGAGCCCGATGTTAATTGCGTGCCCGATCGCCAACACCAGAATAGCGATCAGAAGACCCAGTCCCGGGACCGTGTGCTGGAGCTGCCCGGACAGCGAGTTGATGGTCTCGGCAAGGGAAGCCGCAGCCAGACCCAATGCAAACAACCGCATATAGCTGAGCACATCGGAGAAGATGTTCACGATACGGGCGAGGGAGGCGAGACCGTCAAAGATCCGCATGCCACCGGACTTGACCGAATTCACTTTCCGGTCACTGCCGAAAAAGCCGACAGTCAACAATCCAAGGACGATGCTCACGGGTCCACCAGTTTCAAATACGGTCCCCTGCCCCAGAAAGGTCGCCAGTCCACCGAGTGCAACCAGCGACCAGCCAAGGGGCTGAAACCGTCCACTTGGTGTTTTTTCGTGAACGGCGCGCATGATGTTGGCCAGAACGATGTGCACCACGCCGATGGTCAGCGTGATTTTCATCATCGTATCAACGTCTTTGAGATGAAGGATCTTCAAATGTGCAAGGAAGCTTCCGTTCGGTGGTGATATACCGAAATAGCTGCCCGTCAGCACACCGAAAACCGCTGTGGAGACCATCAGCCAGGCGAACATGCGAAACATCCGCCGACCCAGATCCGATCCGGTGAAGCGTTTGCGGAAGAGAAACAGAAGCGCGAGCAAAAGCAGGCCGTAGCCGGCATCCGTCATGATCATGCCGAAGAAAATTATGAACGAGACATAAACGATCGCCGACGGATCCCAATCGCGGTATCCGGGCGTCTGATAGAACTCGACCAAATCTTCACCCGCCTTCAAAGGCGTCGCATTTTCCAGCAGCGTCGGCGGTTTGTCGCCCTCCGAAATATCACTGAAGACCGCCGCGATACCAAGTGCGGCAGCCAATTCCCTGATCTCATCCATCTGATCCCGCCGGGCCCAGGCCTGCAGAATGAAGACCCGCTCGCTGTCCGCTGTTTCAAGTGCGGCACGTTGTCGAGCCGAATGGTCCCGGGCGGCCGCCAGATTTTGCGCAAGCACATATCGCCATTTGGTCAGCAACTGACGCTCCAGCTCCAGCTCTTCCAGGTCGATCGCAGCTTTTTCATACTGGCGTTTCAGCGCCGACAGGGAGGCCGCGCCAACATGAGTCCTGGGGACCGGCATGGCACTGGACGGTGGCTCCTCTGGCGAAAGCACCACTATGTAAGAGCGGTACTTGTCCTTGTGGACGACTTCCAGGATCTTATCCGTCGGGTCGACCAGTTTCAGTTTTCCATGCGGAACCACGTAAAACCAAAGCCGATTGTGACCGACGTCGTGCAGTTCCGAGAAATTGAAGTCGCCCCAAGGTTCGACATCGTGAATACGGCGATCCAGCTTGGCGAGCAGATCCTGACACGCTTTCAGCGCCTTGCGGTTTTTCAATGTCTTCTCGACGACATCCTGGAGATGGAATTCCTCCGGATCGGTTACAGGTCTGCGTTGCGAAGAACAGTCCACCAGCCATCGCAGGGCCTCGACCGCTTCCCGGCCCAGCCCCGCCGGCACGGCCTCCAGATCCTTTTGCGCTGACGTCAGAGGGATCAGATGCAGAGCGCCGATTGCCTGGGCCGCCTCAAGGACCTTTTCCTTGTCGTCCAGAATACCGACCAGGTTCACCTTGACGAGAGGAACAATGGTCATAGCTCTGCCATCCTTTCCTCAGCGCTGCGGCCTGCGGTCTTGCGTTTTGAGATTTTCGCGCGGACCACGGCATCGCGCTCTGAATCCGCCAACGCCATGCGGATCTTCCTGATATTCTTCTCCGCGCGGGGGATCAGGACTTTCTCAAACAGATTTACCCGGCGCGATATCACCGCTTCTGCCTCGATCAGTCGCTCGATCCGTTCGTGGGCCACTTCCTTTTCCATGTTCAGCCGCAGCAGTTCCTGCATACCTTTGACGTATGGGTCCACCCAGTGCGGGCGCGCCAGCAGTGAATAGGATTTCGTGTCCAGCTCGACATCTTCCAATACCGGCAGGATCGTGCCGGAGAGGTTCTGCTCTCCCCTGACCGTTTCTTTCAGGCTTACCAGTCCTTCGAGCGGCACCTGCTCATTTGCAAGCATCGGCAGTGAGCTCGCCAGATCGGCGAAGCGTTGCTCATAGTCGCGATCCAGTTTCGCCACTGTTTCCTTGGCCTTGGCCCGCTCGGCCATGATCTGCAACCGTTTCAATTCCAGGGAAGGCAAAAAACGCTTGAACTCGGCAAGCTGTGCGCTTTCCCGGGCCAGGGATGACTTGTTGAGCGCAAGCTTCGCCATCAGGCCGCTTCCTCATCGGAGGCCTTGGCCTTTGCAGCTTCCTCCGGATAGTATTTATCGATCAAACCCTGTTTCATCAGCAGTTGTTCCGGCTCGAAACACTCCGCCAGTGTCTGCCAGCACAGGTCGAGTGCTTCTTCCAGCGGCTTCGAGACTTCGATGTCCATGAATCGCTCCCGAAACAATGCGCCGAATTTCAGCAGCTGCCGGTCGTAATCCGACAATTCGAACGCCATCGATTGCTTCTGTTCAGCATCGCGTGCACCGGAATAAAAACGGATCATCGTGTTCATGATCTGATTATGGTCTTCCCGGGTGACCTTGCCGATGACATGCTGCTTCAAGCGGGAAAGTGAACCGAAAGGATCCAACACACCACTATGCAGATAGAACTGCCCCTCGGTGATGTAACCGGTGTTGTCGGGCACGGGATGGGTGACATCGTTGCCCGGCATAGTGGTAACCGTCAGGATGGTAACTGAGCCAGACCCTTTGAAATCACAAGCTTTTTCATAGCGGCGCGCAAGTTGCGAATAAAGATCTCCCGGATAACCGCGGTTCGCGGGGACGCGCTCCATGGCAATGGAAACCTCTTTCATCGCGTCTGCAAAGGCGGTCATGTCGGTCAAAAGAACGAGAACGCGCTTGCCTTCCTCGACCGCGAATTTCTCGGCGACCGCAAGCGCCATATCAGGAACCTGAAGGCGTTCGACCACCGGATCGGACGCCTGGTTGATGAACATCACCGTGCGCGGAAACACGCCGGCGTCTTCGAATTGTTTTCGAAAAAACGCGTAGTCGTCAAAGATCAGACCGAGGCCTCCGAACACCACGATGTCCGCATCCGCCTGAATGCCGATCCTTGCAAGGAAAGGGTTATAGGGTTCACCGGAAACCGAAAAGATCGGGATTTTCTGGCTCTCAACCAGGCAATTGAAAATATCGATCATCGGCACGTCGGTGCGGATCATGCGCGAGGCCAGAACCCTCTTCATCGGATTGGCTGAGGGTCCGCCGATCGGCACGGCTGGATCGCTGGCCAGATCGGGGCCTTGATCTATCGGGAGACCGGCTCCATTGAAAACCCTGCCAAGAATGTTGTCCGAATAAGTGACCTTTGCCGCTTCGCCCAGAAAACGCACGGAGGCATTGTTCGCCAGCCCCTTTGTGCCCGAGTTCACCTGCAGGGACACCATGTCCTGATCAATGTTGATGACCTGTGCCAGAGAGGATGTTCCGTCTCCGGAATCGACAAGTGCCAGGTCACCCAGACAGGGGCGTCCTTCCGACTCAGTATTTGAAGATGAAACCTGAATTCGAATGATATCGCCAACGATATCGACAATGCGTGTATGGGAGACCAGCATCTTTGCCCCCTTGGGAATAAACTGACTTCAATTCCACTTACCGTAAAGGCACTTTCGCGAGCAGGCCATCCGCCGACCTTTTCCGATTTATTACCTTAGGCGGTTTTCTCGACCCGTTACAACCTTCTCATTTGCCGCTGTGCGTCGGAATTCTTCAACTGAATTAAGGTTAAGTCTGAAACGATTACGAGCGTATGACTTCGATCAAACCAATTGCCCGTTACGCTTCTCGAGCGCCGAACAAAACCCATCTTTCATGCCTTTTTAGTAGATGTTCCGCCTTATCTGGATGACAGGAAACCTGAAGGGCCAATTTGAACATGCCCGTAATAGGTGCTTCGCCAGAGTATACTTACCTTAAGTATCATTTACGCTCTGATATCTACCATTGTTATTCCACACCTCGTCATATATTCGCGTATGTGAAACTATTTTATTATTACTAACTAGAGGCAATACTACTTACAACTCACGATGCAATTAGGAGTTATATTGCGTTTTTCAGGAAAAGCACCTTGACAATGCATACATTGTTAATGTTTTTGAAGAAATAATGGCGTGTCTGCGGCATATTTTTGCTTTCCTTTTTCCTGCAAGTGATATTTTTTATCTATGAGTGGAAATCTCTCATTAATTTTTCGGCACGAATCGGGTTTTTAGAACC
>NZ_JAILWL010000151.1 GCF_025698965.1 Roseibium sp. | reverse complement strand
CGACGATCGCGGCCATGGCACTCCAGATCACAAATTCCCTGAATTGTGCCTGACGTGACCTGTCCTGGCTCCAGTCCTTCTGTCTGGGCGACGGCCACATTCCGAATTGCGGACGGCCGCTGGAAATCCTGGATGCGCGCCGGAACCGGCGGCGCAAATCTGCAGCCTTTTGGGCACCACGTTCCTCATTAATCGTCTGATATCTAGCAACCATCTCAAACATCTCCATCCATCTGTCTGGGATGTCAAAAAAGGTAGTAAGCAGCATACGGGATTACAAATGAGCGTTTTGTAATCTTTGAATTTGGGTGTTCAGTACCGACGAACACTTTGCCAATAGTTGTGTCTTGCAGCATTCATAAAGACCACGTAGGAAGCGGGATCTTTTGAAAGCAGTTTTTCGATGCAAGCACCCAATCCTTCGGCTGACGCAGATACGGCACGCGATAGATTACGCCCGTCCCTGTCTGAAATCACCCGGGTATCCCTGAAAGTCGGTCTATTGTCCTTTGGCGGGCCGGCGGCACAGATTTCCGTCATGCATCAGGAGTTTGTCGAAAACCGGAAATGGCTGTCCGAGGACAGATTTCTGCACGCATTGAACTACTGCATGCTGTTGCCGGGACCGGAAGCCCAGCAGCTTGCCACATATTGCGGCTGGTTAAGCGGTCGCACGCTTGGCGGTCTGATTGCCGGTTTGCTGTTCATCCTGCCCGGCGCCTTCGCCATGGGTATTGTCAGCTTCATTTATGCCGCATATGGCGAAACTTCCCTTATTTCGGCGGTCTTCTACGGCGTAAAGGCTGGCGTACTCGCCATCGTGCTTCAGGCGCTGGCTCGCATAGGTAAAAAGGCGCTGAAGACCCGGCTCTCGTGGCTGATCTGCGGCCTGTCGTTTTGTGCGCTGTTTTTCTTCTCGGTGCCGTTTCCTCTGGTCATTGTCGGCGCCGCCATTGTGGGTCTTGCTTTTTCCAATGCTCCAAATACCGAACCGGACGAACCCGCGGACCATGTTGCCCGTGCGACATTCGCCGGAACGGTCAGAACCCTTCTGGCAGGCGTTTTGATTTGGGGAGGTCCACCGCTGCTTGCCGCTTGGCTCCTGGCACCGGGAAACGTGCTTGTTGAAGTCGCCGAGTTCTTCTCGTTACTGGCAGTTGTCAGTTTCGGTGGCGCTTATGCGCTTTTGAGCTACATGGCCCAGGTTGCGGTGGAAACCAAATCCTGGCTCAGTGCCGGTGAAATGCTCGATGGCCTGGGATTGGCGGAAACAACACCCGGTCCCCTCATTCTGGTGACGCAATTTGTCGGCTTCCTTGGCGGCTGGCGCGATCCGGGCCCCTTCTCCGCGCCCATGGCCGCCATCTTGGCTGCGGCAATGACGACCTGGGTCACCTTCACCCCGAGCTTCCTGTTCGTACTGGCAGGAGCACCCTGGATGGAGAGACTGCGTGGCAACAAAAAACTGGCAAAAGCCCTTTCCGCGATCACCGCAGCCGTTGCAGGAACAATCCTGAACCTCGCCATATGGTTTGCGATTAACGTTCTGTTCGCCGAAACGGAAACACTCAAGATGGGGGCTTTTAAAGTTCTCTGGCCTGAATTCACAAGCCTTGATCCCGTTCTGGCTGGGATCGCCATTCTCGCGGCGCTGCTGGCCTTCGGTGCGAAACGTGGAATGGCAACCGTTCTAGGTACGACAGCTATGCTCGGATTGGTCGCCCAGACCCTTGTGAATTGACCATATTTCCAAGGCCGGAACGCACATCGTGAGTGAAATCAGGCCGCTGAAAGTTCTTTTTCTTTGCCGGTCGCTTCGGCGGCTTCATCTTCAAGATCAGCTTCGTGTTCCGGATCGTCGTCAACCGAAATCGAGAGATTTTTCTCGACCTGCCGAAGCAACTTCCGAAGCTTCTTGCGGTCCTTGTCGTCAAGGCCGGACATGGCTTCGCGCTCCAGGCGTTTCCAGGCCTTGTCGACCGACGTCACGAGGTTCTGCCCCTTTTCGGTCAGATAGACACGGGCAAGTCGGCCGTCACTGTCCGATACCCGCCGATTGACATAGCCCTGACTGGAAAGTCGGGTAACCATCTTGGTAACCGTTGGTGGTTGAACTCCAAGAGCCAGCGCAAGTTGACTCATTGTCCGGCCATCACCATCCGCCAGCACTTTCAAAACCAGTTCCTGACCGGGGTGCAATCCGATCCGCATCAAGTGTGCCCCGGAACGGGCCCGTTGTGCTTTTGCAGCCTGAACCAGTCGGAAAGTAATGCTCTTTTTGTAGTTAAAAGCCATCGCCCCTACCCGCTCCTAAATCAATCCGAATCACATTCATCATTCATGCGGCGGAACCCTAGCGGAGTTATTTAACCGTCAAATGACAGTTCATGACATGATTTTTCTTTTCGCACCTGCTTCCCGGCATGCAGCAAACGGTCGGAGCAAAAACTCAGACCTTCACCCTCAAGGCACCAGCCAGAAAAGGCAAAGCCAATGTCAGCAGAGCGACAACTGCGAACGAAGCTCTGAGGGACAGAAAATCACCGATGAAACCAAGCAATGGCGGTCCCAGCAAAAACGCCCCGTAGCCCAACGTCGCCACCGAGGCGAGTGCCACGCCCTTTGACATGTGCGGATCACCGGCGGCTCTGGACATGGCAAGCGGGAAAATCACGGCATAGCCGAGCCCCATGATAAAACAGCCCGCCCAGACCGCCCAGATATTCACGCCGGAAACAAAAAGCAGGCATCCCAGCAGGGCGACAACGCCACTCATCCGTGCAACCGGCACAGGACCAAAGCGGGCAATTACCTGATCGCCGGCCAGTCGCATGATCACCATTGCAACAGAAAAGACGGTAAAGGCGGTCGGTGCGATCGAGTCCGCATATCCAAGATCTGCTATTTGATAGAGCGCTGCCCAGTCTGTAACAGCGCCTTCACCAAGCGCAGCAACCAGAGCCATAAGCCCGACAAATACCAGAGCGCCTTTGGGCATGGCAAACAGCGGTGCTTTGCGCCTGTTCTTTGCCTCGGTATCTGCCCGCGGCCAGGCCTGCCGGTAGAACCAGACCAGAAAAGGTGCCGACAGAAGTGTCCAGTAGCTGAAATGCTCCGAAACGGTCAATCCGATCTCGATGGCAAACCCGCCTGCGGCCGCCGCCAATCCCGCACCCAGGCTGTAGAGGCCATGAAAGGACGACATGACCGGCCGACCCAGACCCGCCTCAACTTCAGCACCCCAGCCATTCATGGAAACGTCCAGCCCACCGAAGGAAAGCCCGGCCAGGAAAAGTGCGATGGTCAACACCGGTATGTTCAGTGCAATGCCGACCAGCAGGAAACTGATCACGGTCGCGACGGCGAGGAATTTGGCAACTGGTGCAGCGCCAAGCCGATCGACCCAGGCACCGGTAAACGGAAAGGCTGTGAAGGCACCGCATGCCATCACAAGCAAAAGCAAGCCGAAACCGCTTTCATTCAAACCGGTGGCGGCCTTGATGTCCGGGATGCGTGACGCCCACAACCCGATGAAGGTTCCGCACATGAAAAAGATCGCCGAAACGACTCGGCGCGCGGCAATAGCTTGCATGATCTGACCTGAATTCCGGGCGCAACGATGCCCGAGGAGAATGCTCTTGTGTCACGCATTCGGCGCTTTCACAAGTGCTGTCGTGCCCATCCAAAACACCGCCCCGAGCGTGTCGCAACAATGTCTTCGTCCCTGTGCAGTCGGTTAAAGAAGGGCAATCACACGACCAGCGCGTTGAAGACATTCTGGGCATCGATCACTTGCTGCAAAGCACCTTGATAAGCCGCAATTGCGTCGGAGTTTTCTCTAGACCCGGCTTTGGTCTTGTCTTCCTGGTCATCGGCAGGCAATTCCGGGCTCAAAACACCCGCGCTGTCTTGTTCGCTCGCGCTCTCGGTCTTGGACTTGGCCTCCGCGTTTACATTGCCACCTGAGGAACTGGAATTTGCGCCCTCGGCCTCGCCGCCTTTCAGCTCCTCCGATTTTTGCTTGCGGAGCTCTGCTTGCGCCTCGGTCATTTGCGAGCGCGCCTGCTGCGCAACCTTCATGTCCTGCGAAGAAGGCTCTGCCGGGGCGGTGGCAGCTCGGATAACGATTTGCATTTTCCGGATTGTCTGCTCCGGCGTCCGCTCCTTTGCGGTATCGATCTTCACTTCCCCCCCAACAGCGTAGCGCTTGCCATCCGGGCCTTGCTGGAAAGTGTAACTTGGAGCACCTGCATAGGGGCCACCAACACGCGCATGCGCCTGCTCATGTGCCCGGACTTCACGGTCCCGCTTGGCGAGCTCCTTGACCTGTTTTTCCTCCGCCTCGTTCAGGCCGTCGCCATCAGCGTCCTCTTCCTTTTCACCGCTGCCCGCTGCGCCTTGCGAATTCGTGCCTGCCTGTACAGGTTCCGGATCTGCTGCGCCACCTTCAGCAGCCTTGCTCTCTGGCGTGCCCCGGCTTTCACCAGCGCTGTCTTCCGTATCGGCTGTCTCGTTCGAACTCCGGCTTGCAGACGTATCGGATTGATCGGCCTCCTGCAGCGCCAGAACCGCCTCTGGTGTCAGGACCGGCGTAGCCCTGGCGCGCGCTGCAGCCTGCCGAGAGCTGGCCCTGCTTTCGCTCGCACCTCTTCCGTCCCGGTCGGAAGAGGAAACTCCCGAACCAGGTTCCGGTTCACCGGCGATACCGTTGCCCTTCAAAAGGTTCGCCGGCGTGTTGGACAAGAGCGCGCCGATCATGGCCAGGAGTTTCCGCCGGAGGAGTCAGCAAATTCTAAACGAGGTTAAGAGAACCCTATCATTTGTTCGTGATCACGCTTGCAGCAAGCGGCTTGTTGCTCGGCTTGCCTCTCCGGCTGCGCTGTGCAAAGCAAAAAAGCTGTAACAGTTTTCAGGACAGGACCGAGCAATGCTGCCCAAGCGCTTCTGGCACGAAATGACGACAACGGAATTCCAGGATCCTTCCCGTGAAAGCTGGATTGCGGTTCTGCCCGTGGCGGCAATTGAACAGCATGGACCTCATCTGCCGCTCAGCACCGACACAACAATTGCCGAGGGCCAGATCAAACGCTCCGTCGAGCTGATGCCGCAGGACCTTCCCGTCACGTTTCTCCCTGTTCAGGCGGTTGGAAAATCCGACGAACACATTTCTTCTCCCGGAACTCTCACCCTGTCCTGGGATGTCGTTACCCGTTGCTGGCTGGAAATCGGCGAAAGCGTTCGGCGTGCGGGCATTCGGAAAATGGTGCTCATCAACTCCCACGGCGGGAACGTGCCGATTCTCGACATTGTCGCGCGGGAGCTTCGGGTCAAACACGACATGTTCGTCACGGCAACAAACTGGTTGCGGTTTGGCCAACCGGAGGGCCTTTTTCCCGAGGAGGAATTTTCCTACGGCATTCATGGAGGTGATATCGAAACCTCTTTGATGCTGCACCTTCGCCCGGATCTGGTCCGCATGGATCTCGCTGAAGATTTCACTTCCGAACAGCAGCGGTTCTTGCGCGAATTCAAGCATCTGCGCGGACATGGCAAGGCGCAATTCGGCTGGAAAGCCCAGGACCTGAACCCAAAGGGCGCCCTGGGCAACGCGGTTCTGGCAACTGCCGAAAAGGGACGTCAGTCTCTGGATCATGCTTCCCGAGGCTTCATAGAATTGCTTCGGGACATTGACTCCTACAACCTTGACCGTCTTTGGCATGAAGAAGGTTGACGCAACTGATTTTCCGAACGCGAAAGACAATTCCCGACACAGCTACACTCTCTGGAAATTTTCCTTACCCGACTAAATAGATTTCACCTTATGACAATTTGAACTGAGGTGATTTTATTCTCCAAAATCAAATACTTTTATTTAGACCTGTTGACCAAAAACGAAATAGGGAACACATTATTTAATATATTTTCTGGAGAGCGGCTCCGTTATGAATTTATCAATTCGGCAACTGGCGACTTTTCGCGAGGTAATGCGGAGTGGATCCATTTCGGAAGCAGCCCGGAAACTTGGCAGAACCCAACCGGCAGTCAGCTCGACAATTTCCGGGCTCGAAAACGAACTTGAGCTGAAGCTGTTCATGCGTGAACAGGGGCGGCTCGTCCCCACGCCCGAAGCCGCGTTTTTTCTCGAAGAAGCCGAAGCCATTCTGCGGCGACTGGAAATTTCAAAACGCACATTACGCGGCCTCGCCAACAGGGAACACGGACAGCTGCGCATCGCCTGCATTCCGGAAGCCGGCGTCCAGTTTCTACCGGACAGCCTGTCCCGCTTTGTCGCGGACAAACCAAGCGTAAAAGTTGCACTTATCAGCCATATCCCCTCTGAAATTGAGGAACTTATTGCAGCCCGGCAGTTCGACATCGGCTTTTCAGAGACACCCCGGTCCCGCAATTCTTTCGACCAGATCGATTTCGACCTTGAATGCATGTGCGCTGTGCCGGCAACCGATGCCCTTGCCTCAAGAGAGGTCATTACACCTGCCGAACTCGACGGCTATCCGCTTGCCCTGCTTCAGTCGGAGCACCGCAGTCACAAGCAGACATTGGATCGGTTTCGGGATGCCGGAGCCCGCTTCAATCAGCGTTTCGAATTACGCTCGGCATATCCGGGACTGAGGTTTGTCGAAGCCGGTCATTGTGCGCTCGTATGCGACATGATCACAGCCTACAAGGCACAGGAAGCCGGTCGCCTCGGCATTGGCCCGCCATCGATCGTGTTTCGTCCGTTCCGGCCCCGCATTCAGAACGCTCTTTCCATCCTGACGCCAACCCACCGGCCGAGTTCCATCGTTGCCAAGGATTTTTGCGATTTTCTATCCAAGGAACTGGCTTCAATCCGCTCCGCAATGGTCAGCTCAGGTGCCTGAAGAAAAGTACTGAATGCGCAACAACATCGCACTTACGAAGCCGTTGTAGTCGCTGGAGAGCAGAGGTGCTATCAAACGATGCGTTGCCGAAAATAGCTTCAAGCCACACCTGATCCATGCTTTCTGTTCTCTCACACCGGACTTACCGGCATCTCTTCTCTGCCCAGGTGATCGCCCTGTTCGGCACAGGTTTGATGACGGTGGCCCTGGCTCTGCTTGCATATGATCTTGCAGGCGCTGACGCAGGAGCCGTGCTTGGCACTGCACTGGCAATCAAGATGATTGTCTATGTGACCCTGTCTCCGGTTGCCGCCGGGTTTGCGTCGCGCTTTCCGCGTCGGTCCTATCTTGTTGTTCTGGACCTGGTGCGCGCTTGTATTGCGGTCGCCTTGCCATTTGTTGATGCCGTCTGGCAAATCTATGTTCTGATTGCGCTGCTGCAGTCGGCTTCCGCCGCGTTCACGCCGGCGTTTCAGGCAACCATCCCTGACATTCTTCCCGACGAAGGCGACTACACAAATGCCCTGTCGCTGTCGCGCATGGCTTATGACCTGGAAAATCTCCTGAGTCCGATGATCGCAGCCGCACTCATTGGTCTTGTCGGCTTTCATTGGCTGTTCAGCGGCACTGTCACCGGATTTCTGGTTTCAGCAATTCTGGTGCTGACGGTTACCTTGCCGTCGCCCAACGTCGGGGTGAGCGAACCTCCCCTCAAACGTATCTTGAAAGGCATGAAGATCTATCTGCGCACGCCCCGTCTGCGCGGGCTCCTGTCATTGAACCTTGCAATTGCGGCATCCGGCGCGATGGTCATCGTCAACACGGTTGTCATCGTCAAATCGTATCTGGGCCTCGCGGATGCGGATCTTGCCTTGGCGATGGCTTCATATGGCGGGGGCTCGATGATCATGGCCGTCGTGCTACCGCGCCTGCTGTCGTCAATCGGCGACCGGACAATCATGCTTTCTGCTGCCGCTTCCTTGCCGCTCTGCCTCATCGCCTTTGCCGGACTGGTTTACGCAACACCGAAGGCACAGCTCTGGCCTTCTCTCCTCGTGATCTGGTTCCTTATGGGGCTTGCAACATCTGCCGCTCTGGTCCCCTCGGGCCGGTTGCTGCGCAATTCGGCGCAAGCAGCAGACCGCCCAATGGTCTTTGCCGCGCAATTCGCACTGTCACATGGCTGCTGGCTGATCACCTATCCGCTTGCCGGCTGGCTCGGCAGCGTTGCCGGTTTGACCGGAACAGTTATTGCACTCGCCTTGATCGCCTGTGTTGGCGTTGTCGCTGCAATGATATTCTGGCCAGCCGGAGAAAAATCCGTTCTTGTCCACGATCATCCGGACCTGCCGCGTGATCATCCTCACCTCGCAAACGCCTCCGGCAAGCGCCATGCGCATCTCTTCGTTATCGACAATCTGCACGCCTCGTGGCCCGACGGGCGACCTTAGATTACGGCCTTATAAGAAAGAGTGCGATGGTAGGTGCATTTCTCGGCGGCGGCGCATAAGTGCTGCCGACCGCCAGGGCCCGCGAAAAATCCACAATTTCCACTATTTGCCGGCTGCTGGATGGCCTTGCAGGCTGCTTCATAATTCTGTTTGCAAGCCTCGACCTGTTCAAAGGCTGAACAAACCGGAAGCAAACGACCTCATTCCGCTGCCGGTTTCAGGCTGGCCATCAGGTTGTGGAATTTTTCCCCCTGAACGGCAACGTGGTCACGAAGAGCCCTTGCTGCGGCTTCGGGTTCCCCATGCGCCAACGCGTCCACCACGGCCTCATGTTCGGCCATCGACTGCGCCATGCGCCCCCGGAATTTCAACTGCTGGCGGCGAAACGGTTTCAGCCGCTTATGCAGTTTGAGCGCTTCCTGCGCAAGAAATCCGTTTCCCGACTGCCGGTAGATGGTTTTGTGAAATCGCTCGTTTTCAACGTAATATGTGTCCGTATCCTGGGCATCAACCGCAGCCTGGCACTTGGCATTCGCCTCGCGAAGATCCTCAAGGGCACCCTCTGAAATGCGCATGGCCGCAAGCCGGCCGCAGGCGGCCTCGAGCTCGGCCATCACCTCGAACATTTCAATGAGTTCAATCGGCCCCGGCTGCCGGACAAAGGCTCCCCGGCGCGGGATCAGTTCAACGAGCCCGGAGAGTGCAAGCCTCTGAAATGCTTCACGGAGTGGTGTTCTGGACACTCCGAATTGCTCCGCCAGACGAACCTCGTCCAGGCGATCGCCATCCATATAGACGCCGCTGAAAATCTGTTCTTCTAGCGCTTCCGCAATGTTGTCTGCACGACGTTGTTCCATGCGCCTATTTGTACCGGGAACACCACTGAAACGCAATCTTGATAATTTTGTATACAAGAATGTTGACTTAAAATACAAAAAAGCCGTACTGTGAGATATCCCCCCAGGACGACTGGGGAGGAGACTTCGGGAGGAAATAATGAAAGCTGTTTTGAAAGGCGCGGTGGCCGCGCTCGCCATCACCTGCGCAGGTACGGTTGCCAACGCGACGGAATTGCGTTTGTCGCACCAATGGTCCAACAAGGATATCCGTCATCAGGTTGCACAAATCGTTGCTGACGAAGTTGCAGCAGCCGATGTCGATCTGGACATCAAGATTTTCGGTTCAAAATCACTCTTCAAACCCCGCGAGCAATACAAGCCGCTAAGCCGCGGTCAACTCGACATGACTGTCTTTCCGCTGAGCTATGCCGGCGGGCAGCAGCCGGCATACAATCTCACCCTGATGCCGGGTCTCGTGAAAAACCATGACCACGCCGCCCGTCTCAGCAGCTCCCCATTCATGGAAGCGCTGGAAGCCAAGATGGCTGATGACGACGTCATGGTTCTGGTTCACGGTTACCTTGCAGGTGGTTTTGCCGGAACCGAAAAGTGCATCACCAGCCCCGAAGATGTGAAAGGTCTTCAAACCCGCGCCGCCGGGAAGTCGTTTGAACAGATGCTTGCCGGAGCTGGAGCCTCCATCGCATCCATGGCGTCTTCTGAAATCTACAACGCGATGCAGACAGGTGTCCTGCAGGCCGCAAACACATCTTCGTCGTCCTTCGTGTCCTATCGCATCTACGAGCAGGTCAAATGTTACACACCGGCGGGCGATGTGGCCCTGTGGTTCATGTATCAACCGCTCCTGATGAACAAATCGACATTCGAAGGTCTGAACGAAGACCAGCAGAAAGCACTTCTTGCAGCTGCGGAAAAGGCCGAAGCCTACTATCTGGAAGAGGCAAAGAAGCAGGATGCTGCATCGGCTCAGGTCTTTGCCGAAGCCGGTGTCGAAATCGCGGAGATGAGCCCGGAAGATTTCGAAGCCTGGCGCAAACTGGCGATGGAAACCTCCTACAAGAAATTCGTGGAGGAAGTGCCGGACGGACAGGATCTTCTCGACAAGGCGCTGGCTGTAAACTGACCGGCCCTTAGCGAACCGGTTTCGGGGCAGCTGACCGCTGCCCCGTCCTTTTCATTTCGAAAGACCTTCAAGGGAGACGGTTATGGCCGGCCATAGCACTGCTGTTGTCGCTCGCACGGGAAACAATCCGTTCCTTCGCACCATTGCTTCCATCTCAACTCTGGCCGGTTGGTGTTCTGCCGGCATGATTGTTGCCGCTGTCGCCATCACCTGCCAGATGATAATCATTCGCTTTGTGCTGAACGGTTCCACGGTCTGGCAGACCGAGGCCGTCGTCTATCTGGTTATCGCAGCAACACTGGTTGGCCTGCCGTATGTTCAGCGGCTGCGCGGTCATGTGAATGTGGATCTCATCCCGATCTCGTTGGCCCCGAAAGCAAGATTTTTCCTGGCAATCGTCACTTCCCTGCTCTCGATCGCGATCATCTCGGTGATGCTCTGGTACGGCTTTGAGTACTGGCATTTTGCCTGGGACCGCGGCTGGCGATCCGACACGGTCTGGGGCGTGCGCCTGTGGATCCCCTACCTCTCCATCCCTGTCGGCTTCGGCCTGCTGCTGCTGCAGCTCATCGCGGATCTCGTAGCCATTGTCACCGGCACAGATAAACCCTTCGGTCTGGAGTAACCTGATGGATCCTCTCCTTCTTGGCGCGATTGTTGCCTTCGCAACCATCCTGGTCCTCTTTTCCGGCGTGTCCGTTGCCATCGGCCTGCTGATCGTTTCGGCAGGATTTCTGATCATTTTCGATGGTCCCCGGTCGCTTGAACTGATGCCGGAGATCTTTTTCGGCAAACTCGACAACTTTGCCCTGCTGTCGATCCCGATGTTCATCATCATGGGCGCTTCCATCGCCTCGACGCGGGCCGGTGCTGATCTTTACGAAGCTCTGGAACGCTGGCTGACCAGGGTGCCCGGCGGCCTTGTCGTGTCGAACCTGGGCGCCTGTGCGCTGTTTGCCGCCATGTCCGGCTCTTCACCTGCAACCTGCGCCGCCATCGGCAAGATGGGCATTCCCGAGATGCGCAAACGCGGCTATCCGGACGGTGTCGCAGCCGGGTCCATCGCAGCCGGAGGCACCCTCGGCATCCTCATTCCGCCCTCAGTCACGATGATCGTTTACGGCATCGCAACCGAGACCTCCATCGGCCGTTTGTTCCTGGCAGGTGTGATCCCCGGCCTGCTGCTGGTCGGCCTGTTCATGGCATGGTCGCTCTATTCGACCTGGAAGTCGGGCGATGGCGCACGCCTGAGCTCCGGTTCCTACAGTTGGGCACAGCGGTTCGAGATCCTGCCGCGCGTGCTACCGTTCCTCGCCATCATTCTTGGCGTGCTCTACGCCATGTATGGCGGTATTGCCACGCCTTCGGAAACTGCCGCCGTCGGCGCGCTGCTCTGTCTCATGATCGCGGTCATCATCTACAAATTGTGGCAGCCCCAGGCGATCTGGCTCGTCCTGCGTGACAGCACCAAGGAATCGGTGATGATCCTGTTCATCATCGCTGCGGCCGGTGTCTTTTCCTACATGCTCAGTTCGCTGTTCATCACCCAGTCGATTGCGGAATGGATCGGCACGCTGGATGTGAACCGCTGGGTCCTGATGGGTGCGGTCAACATCTTCCTTCTGATCGCGGGCTTTTTCCTGCCGCCGGTCGCGGTCATCCTGATGGCCGCCCCGATCCTTCTGCCAATCATCACCACGGCGGGTTTCGACCCCATCTGGTTCGCAGTCGTGCTGACAATCAACATGGAAATCGGTCTGATCTCACCACCAGTCGGGCTCAATCTCTATGTCATCAACGGCATCGCTCCGGACATATCGCTGAAGACCATTTTGACCGGTTCGCTGCCCTTTGTCGGCTGCATGGTTCTGGCAATCGTCCTGTTGTGCCTGTTTCCCGAACTTGCCACGTGGCTGCCCGATGTCATCATGGGGAGCGCGATATGACCCTGCTGGCCGATCTGCTTTCGACGGTTTTTGAACGGCGCTACAGGCAACCTGCCAGAAAATGGCAGGACAACCGGCCGCTGGACGAGCTGGCCGGTGATCTTGTCGGCTCGGCGGGCGAAACCTCAGGACTGGCCCTCGCTCAGAACATCCTGAGCGGTTTCGATCTTCTGGATGATGAGCGCAAACTCGCGTTTTTCCAAAGCATTGCAACCTCCCTGAGCATTGATCCGGTCACGATACGCAAGGCGTTGGATGTCTATGAGCACGAACCTTCGAAA
>NZ_JAILWL010000150.1 GCF_025698965.1 Roseibium sp. | reverse complement strand
TCACATCGCCAATGAAGCAGAGGAATACGAACGGTTCGAGTTTGCCGATGGCATGAGCCTGAGCCGGATCCATCTGGACACATATGGTCGGGTTGTCCTAACGGGCACCGATGGGGCCGACTTCATCAAGGGCGGTGCCCTCTCCCTTGGCGATGGCAATGGCAAATTCACGGATGAGAACATTCTCGTCGGCGGAGCAGGCAACGACACGTTGGAAACCGGAGCGAGCGATCTGCTGGAATCACAGGATCTTTATGGCCAAAACGGTGACGATACCTATGTGATCGGATCTGACGCGGGGTCGGTTTTGATTACCAATGGCGCCGAGCAAGCGGAGGTAGGCACGGACACGGTCCGCTTCAAGGATCTGTCCTTGTCGGATTTGTCGATCTCTTATCAAACCTACCAGAATGCCAATGGAGAGATGCTGAAGTTCAGCTGGGCGGCAGACGGCGCGCGCCCGGAAGGCGTGTTGCAAATCGCCAACGAGGCCGATCAGATCGAACGGTTCGAGTTCGCCGACGGGACGGTACTAAGTCGAATCGAGCTTGATGAATGGGGCCGTGCGGTGCTGACAGGCACGTCGCAAGATGATCTGATTGTAGGAGGCGCCTTCAGTGCTTTAGCATCGGTAGAGGGCTTAAGCCTGGCCAATCGCCTTTATGGCGGTGATGGAAACGACACGCTGATCGCCGGGAAAAAGGACGGGACCAATGCGCATCATCAGATGCTTTACGGCCAGGCTGGCAACGACATCTACGTGATCGGGGCGGACACCGGCTTAACTTTCATCGACAATGGCGGAGAGCAATCCGGGTGGGGTACGGATACTGTCAGCTTCAAGGACCTGTCCTTGTCGGATCTGACGGTGACGAGCGCCCGCTGGGACGTCTATCAGGGCCATATTTTGCGATTGTCGTGGAGCGCAACTGCTAACCGTTCCGCAGGGCAACTTGATCTGTCTCATAGCGGTACCCACATCGAAAAATTCATTTTTTCCGACGGTCAGGTTGCGGCGTCAGACGTAATTCGTTCTCTGATCTACAACGTGGTTCCTGCCTCAAACGATGCCGACGTCCTAACAGGAACCGAGGCTGCAGATTACTTTGATGGTGGAAATGGCAACGACATCTTCGACTCTCATGCTGGTCACGATGCCCTCTTGGGCGGAGGCGGCAACGACACTCTAAATGCTGGAGGGGGAAACGATTACCTTGTTGGGGGCGCCGGTGACGATACTCTTATCGGCGACGCTGACCCTGGCGGTACCTATCAGTATGGCGCTGACTATCTGGTTGGTGGATCCGGCAATGATGTTCTTAAAGGTATGTCCGGTGGAGACGTGCTTCTGGGAGGGGCGGGTAACGACCGCCTGGAGGGTGGACACAGCAATGACAGGTACATCTTCCATGTAGGTGACGGCCAAGATACTTTACTCGAAGCTTCGGGTTCCGATACGATTGCATTTGCGCAAGGTTTGGATATCGACAATCTTCAGATGTATTACGCACATGGTGATCAATGGATCATAACGTTTGAGGGCGCCCAGGGAGATCAGATTACGATCGAGCAGTGGCTCTACGGGTACGCCACCCAAGTCGAATATCTTGAATTTGCCGATGGAACTCAGCTGAGGGTGGACTATCTCGCTGGAGGCAACAATTACGGTGCCGGCAACGATACCCATTTCGGCAGAAGCCAAAGCGATTACTTTGCAGGTGGCGCCGGGGACGATGTACTTCATGCAGCAGCAGGAAATGACATCGGCAATGGTGGCAGCGGAAATGACACGCTTTATGGCGAGGAGGGCAACGACCAGCTGGTGGGTGGTTCCGGCCATGACGTACTTGATGGTGGTCAAGACCAGGACACGTTGATGGGCGGTTTGGGCAACGACATCCTCACCGGCGGCTCCGGTGCGGACACCTTCGTCTTCAGGCAGGGCGAGGGCGATGATCGTGTGACCGACTTTACCGATGGCGAAGATCTGATCCGGATTGAAAGCGGCGCCTCGGCCTTTGCCGATCTGGTGCTCGAAGCCTCCGGACAGGATGCGCTGGTGAAGTTCGGCGGGACAACGATAACGCTGGAAGGTGTTCAGCTAACCGACCTTGATCAGGGGGATTTCCTGTTCAGCTAGGCCGTGGCAGCGCGGAGTGTGCTGCGGTTGCTTCTTGAGCGGCTGAAACAACGCAAAGGTTGGGCCACGTAACTCAGACGATCTCGACGGACAGGACCAAGCGGTTCTGTCCGTTGCTTTTGTCCGCCGCGAACGGGGTGCCAGGGATCGATCTGCTAAGCCGGGACCTCCGTGCACACGTCCCGGCAGGGGCTAGGTCTTCGCCAAACTCTTGGGTCAGGTTGGCGGTGCCGTCACCGAACCTCCGCTCGATGACGGGTTTCGGCGCCAGCCGTTGTGTCGTCTTGGGCACCGTCAGTCTTGGCTCACGGAAATCAGTCCCGGACTCTGTGGCCGGAGCCGCGACAGACAATGTGATCGAGCTGTCGTTGGCGCATTTTGCCGACATCAACGATGTCCTGATTCGGGCATCGGAAAATGCAGCTGAGCGCAGTGTCACAATCAACGTCGGCTTCGATGCGCCTCTTGTGGTTTTGGAAGATGTGGCTCTCATAGACTTTCACGCGGACGATTTCCGCTTCGTCTAGAACTTTGAACGAGCCTAAGTTTCGTGCCCTTTGCCAGGAATAGGCAGCGGGCACGCAATTTCGAATGCCGCTGCTCGAGCCGAGTGTAATTTTTTCGCTGATGACGTCGTCGCCAACAGTTGCTGTCAGAGCCCTTGAGAGTGGTGGTTCAATTCTTGACGACTGTAATTCGGAAGTCGACCGGTGTGTCTCAGCATTCCACTGCTCGGTACGAGTTGAATGCCTCGACCAATTGCAACTCACATCATTCTTTGTTTGCCGCATGTTTGGTCAATAGCCACTGTATTGGATGAGCTGGCCCGGTGATGCGAAGTCTCAACAAAACGCAGCAGCAACGGGCTGGCGGAATTACAAGCGTCGTATTGTTTTCTCGCTCTAGAACAGAGAGTTGAACAAAACGCCGCCTAATGCTGTTTACACCATAATTTCCATTTAATATTCAACAGCTTGAATTGCTTTCCCTGCACCTGTGGTTTGCCGCCTGGTGCAGGTGAAACCCGATGTGCAGACTGGGTTTGAGGAGAGGCTTGCACCGGTTCCTTTTATCTTGCCCTGCTGATCGAGATACTATTCAATCGTAATAATTCGCCCTTTTCTACTTCTTTTAGGCGATAACAATCAAGGTATCGCCAAGACGACACACTGTCAGCCATTAATTGCCAACACACATTGTGTTTACTGACGTCAGGCGGTCCATGCGCTACTTCGAGCTCAACGCTAAACCCGTTTCCAGAGGGTTTCGGCCGGCTGACGCTCTTCGTCAGATGATCAAAACAGGGCAGTCCAAGCGCTACGCGCGCTCTCATTACGATGTCCTCGCAACGGATTTCTGTAGCATGAATGATATCGGACATACCCCGTTTTGCGGCCCGCCAAGGCGTTCCGCGCGCGGAGATTGTCTATTCTCCATGGTTCATGCGTCAGGTTTAGCGACTTTAAGTTGTCACCAATCAGGCAGCGTTTGACGCTTGCACTGCGTCCGATATGGAACTTTGAACCGTCGAGCCAGGTGCGATGAAGGATCGAAGCGAGCATTCTGGCGACTGCAACAATGGTATTCATCATGCACGTCCGGTTGGCAACTCACAGGCCCTAAGCCTTCATAGAAGACCATCGCTTGACGTGCCGCAGATCGCTAATAGCCGCCTCGCAGAGCGCGGTTCTGAACCCTTATCTCCCTGTTTGGTAATGCCGCCTTCGCGATCGATTGTCCCCGACTGCCATCGCTGAGGCGTCAATCCGAAGTGTGCGCCGACGGTTCTGGGACGCGTAAACCTCAACGGATCATCCACGTCAGCCTGGAAGGAGAGGGCGCTACCTTGCAGCATACTCGCCTCATTTAGGCGACTGCCATTTCGTTAGCTTCTACTTCTAATGTTTGGCGAATAGCTCGACGATGTCCACATCAAGTGCTCTCGCGATACGGTCGAGAACCAATACAGATGGGTTTCTTTTGCCGGACTCAACACCACTCAAATATGTTTGATGGATCTCAGCTCTATGCGCGAGATTTTCCTGAGACAGACCTTTTCCCCGCCTGAGGTTCTGCAAATTTTTAGAGAGTCGTTCCCTGACATCCTTGATGTCATGGCTCGTCGAATGCTCTCAAATCGCCATAGACTACGAGTCATATTCGACTTGGAGTGGTGGGATGTGCATAGAGAGATGTAGCTCAGACGCTAGCAACCGGATTGCCGATTCCCCGCCGTGGTCAGAAACATTGACTGGCTACGACAGGGCACATTTTACCAGATACATGCAGCTTCTCAGCGCCGCAGCAGAAAATGTCAGCGAAGCGGAAATGGCTTACAGCATCCTTGGGATTGATCCGCTTAAGGAGCCAAATCGTGCAAGACTTGTGGTTAGAGGTTACCTTAAACGTGTGAATTGGCTGCTTGAAACTGGTTATAAGGAGTTGTTTTTCAATACACTCGCATGACTACGTTTTCGTATCGATGGTCGAACGATTGTCTCCTAAACAATCGACGACAAATGGCACTACTTCCAAGCATCGGTGTTGCAATTCGTGGCAGCTATTCGCCCGCAAAACGGACGTTTGATGGTTCATAGTGCGGTCCCGAATGCGGACGTTCGCGGCTATCAGGGCAATTGGAAGAACTGCGGACAAAGCGGTCATTGCCTTTCATAGAAAGAATGGCCGCTTCTGTGGTTATTGCGTAAGAGCGTAGCTGGTGAAACGCCATATTTGTTTTCATTTGCGCAGCTCGGTTCGGCAATGTGGAATCTGTGACTGATCAGCAGGTTGTCATTCATGATGTCCATAGTCGCTTGGCTGTCGCAAACCGCGCGCTTAACACAAAGATCATTCTTGATCGGCCGGGGCGCCATTACGACTTGCGTCGCAAACGCGTTTTGGACGCTTGGCTTGGCTTGAAGGTTGGTTACTTGAAGCGGTCGTAACTGAGCTGGCCTAGTACACGGAGTTGAGCCGCAAAAACCGCATGTTGAAACCCAAAACGGCACCGCAAATCGTATAGATCGATGCCCCTGCGTTCGCATCGAAACCCGCATTGCTAATGCTGTGCTACTTCAATTCGGTTGCATTCTCTTGCTCATTGATCGGGCTGGCCATCGCAGAACGCTACAGCCAGCCCGACTTTCTAAATCACAATGAAAATGATCCGTTGGTGTCAGCAGAACAGGTTGAACGCATCCAAAGTCGACAGATCGGTAACGCCGGTGAGGGTCAAGGTGTTGCCGGCACCAAAATCGACAACCGTGTTTCCATCCTCGACAGTCACATTGTTTTGCCAGGACTGCGCGGGATTGCCGCCTTCCCAGAGATTTCGATGGAGGAGCAACGTGTCTTCCCCTGCGGTGAAGTCGGTGATCGTGTCATTTCCTCCGGCAAAGAGGAATAGATCCGGGCCCTGGCCACCGGTCATCATGTCATCTCCGGCATCGCCGATCAGATAGTCTCGGCCGTCGCCGCCATCCAGAACGTCGTTCCCCCGGCCGCCGATCAGATAGTCGGCGCCACCGCCGCCATACAAAAGATCGTTGCCTGCGCCACCGTTCAGGAAATCGAAGCTGTCATTGCCTGTTACAGTATCGTTGCCTGCTCTCGCGAAAACCGCTGACCATGACCCGGTGGTGACCAGATCGTCGTCACCTGCTGTGCCATGTGCAAAGCCGGAAACAGACACGCTTTTGCTCGGCTCCGGCGTAGGGTCTGGTTCCGGCGTGGGTTCTGGTTCCGGCGTGGGATCCGGCACTGGTATAGGATCCGGCTCCGGCGTGGGGTCGGGCTCCGGTGTGGGCTCTGGTTCCGGTTGTGGGTCAGGTTCTGGTGTGGGGTCTGGCTGGGGTGTCGGCGTTGGATCTGGCACTGGCACCGGTGTCCCATCCGGTTCCACGGAACCCGATGTATCTCCATCGGTCACCGCAAAGTTCTGCGTTACAATGACCGCGTCGGAGCCCCGAAAGTTACCCCTTTCGATTCCGATCCCAATCTCCGTAAAATCGGGGTTGAGAATATTCGCACGGTGCCCCGGACTGTTCATCAATGTTTCGTGCAATTGACGGACGTCATCTTCGATGCCTTGCGAACCTCGTTCTGATTGCCAGGCAATGTTCTCGCCTGTCCGCCAGGTGCCTTCCAAGGGGTATCCACTGTCAGCTATTCGATCGGTTGCTGAAGAGCCACCTTCGCCGGTATGTGAGAAATTGCCTGAGCGCAGCATCCACTCACTGTGCTCTTCGCTGGATTCGTTGAGTAATATGTTCAGCCTTAGGGGCTGTAGACCGGCATTGGTCCTCTCTTCATTTATTAGTTCGAGCATCTGTCGCTCGAAGCTGCTTGCACGCGCCATACGATGACCTTTCTTGCTTCGTGGAACCCGACCCCTGTTGGGGCGCGTTCAAAAGTGAAAGGGATGCCAGGCAAAAGAGAGGTCAAACCTTGGTAACAATACGAAGGTTTGGTGCAGGCGCTGCACGAACATCTACTGTAAAGATGGAGCGTTAGGAGACGTCCCGGCAGGGTGGAAGAAATCGTGCTGGGCCAGAGATTCTGTATTCTGTGGAATCCGAAAATCAACCACTTACGGACATTCTCATTGCAGCCAACACCATTGACCGCATTGCTGTGAAGGCTCTAGCGTCCTCCGATGACGCCCGGACAATCTGTTCAAAATTGGGCCTTAATAAGAAGATGGACGATCAGAACAGCCGTTTTTTGAGCCTCATTTCTGATCGGCACGGCCCGACCGATATGTACACACGGTGCAGATATGTCCGATTGGCGAGAATCGTGTCCGGAGGCCGCCAGTCAGCAGTCGGCCCCCAACAGGTCGTTCTGAAATTGCAGTTCTGCGAGAAATTAGGCTTCGATCGCAGATCGGTGTAACAGACGGGGCAGGGCGGTTATTTACCGGCGCGAATGCGTCTCGGTACGCCTGGACGCCACTTGGACGCCAGTGAAACAGGTGGAAAATTATCCACAAGCTAAGTTATTGAGAAAACTGGTGCCGGCAGCAGGATTCGAACCCGCGACCCCGAGATTACAAATCACGTGCTCTACCAACTGAGCTATACCGGCGCCGGGAATGGCTTCTAGCAGATTGGGCGCGCTTGTCCATGCCTCTGGTGGAAAAAATCATTTTACAACACCGAAAATCTTTTAAGCCTCTAAAACACCAAGAGAAAACTCGTTGTCTCTGTGGATAATTCCATAGACCCGGGAAAATAATGTTCTAGCAACGGCAGACAGACGAGATGTTTGTCTGCAAAGTTGGATAATTGTCATAAATGCCAGTTATTGCTCAAAGGAATATTGATGTCGCTATCGAGAAGCATTGGTTTTTGGGCGAATGCCGCTCTTTTGATGACCGGATTTTTTCCGGAAGCCGAGGCTCATGACATCAAGAACTGCAAGTGCGAGGCGGCCTGCTATACCAAGGAAGTGAGTGACGTGTCCTGTTCAGGTGGAAAGGCGCGATTCTCTTCTCACGGATTGCCAAGTTCCGAAGAGCCCATGATGCGCGGGATTACCGCCACCAACCAGCAGTTTCCAAGCGTCCATAACTATGACTTCGAGATTGTTCTTGAACCGCGCCTGTCCGGACGGCCGACGAAAACAGAGGCCGGCCCCGTGGGGGTTGCCGTCAATGGCGTGCCGATATTCGATCCAAGCACGCAGGGGCCAGTCAACAGGGCCACCGGGAAGCGACCGAATGCTTTCGAAGCAGGGGAGCTTGATGTTTGCGGTGGACATGCGGGCCGGGGAGACGATTATCACTATCACACAGCCCCTCGCTGTCTGATCGAGGATCTCGGCAGGGATTGGGTGGATGTGGACAGGAAGCCGGTTGGCTATGCCATGGACGGGTTTCCGATTCTGGCTCTCGGCTGGTTTGATAAATCCAACGCCGTGGAGAGCCAACTTGATCCCTGTCGTGGCATGAAGGACGGCTCGGGCAACTATTTTTACAATGTCAAAACCACATCCGGATGGGATGTCCTGAATTGCCTGTCGGGCCGCCCGCAGCATTTTGCGCGAGACCATTGGGAGCACCGCAAGGACCGGACTGGCAAGGAAATCACCGGCATTCCGATCCATTTTGCGATCAAGGACAGTACCCGCAAATCCTATGGCCGCGAGGTTTGCCATGTCATGAGCGGCATGTTGCAGGGGGAGCAGGTGCTTCAAAGCAATGGCCGGGCGCGGCGCGTTCAGGCAGAGGAGGGGGCGCTCTTTTACTGCAACAAGGCATGCTACGGACTGTTTTTTGAAGCCGATAAAAGCCGGGCATTCCGTGGACGCGCAATTTATTACGATTACATTACCTCCGGTTGTCCCGGAGGTTTTAACGTGTCTGGACTGAAGACCTTCCCGGCTTACGAAGGGCCTGCTCAAACCCGGAAAGGGCCTCCCGGAACGGGACGGTAAACCGGAACGCTGGAGGAACCGGACGGCGATGTCCAATGCACACCGTATCTGCCTGATTTTCTTTTTGCAGCCAATCGCACTGGGGGCCTGGCTGCCGCATATTCCCGGCGTCCAGGTGAAACTAGGCCTGACCAACAGCGAACTTGCAATTGCGCTTGTCGGTGCTCCGATCGGCACGCTTTTAACTTTGATTGTTGCCGGGCGCCTGGCGCACTGGGTTGGCGCCCGTCGTATAACGTTGATTTTCTATCCGGTTTTCCTGATCGCAATGCTTTTCCCGTTTCTTTCGGCAACACAGTGGAGCCTGATGGTGGCACTGGCTTGTGTCGGCAGTTCCATGTCGATCCTCGAGCTTGGTTTGAATGTTCTGGCTGATGAATACGAAACCGGAACCGGCGGGAAGATCATGAGCAAGGCTCACGGGTTCTGGAGTTTTGGCCTTCTTTCAGGAACACTGATCGGCTCCGCGGTCGCAGGCTTTGGTCTCGAACCGTTGCTGGCGGGTCTTTCGATTGCAGTCGTTGTGCAGCTTGTTGTGCTGCCGTCCATCCTGCGACTGCAGCTTCATTCGGTAGCCGAGACTGCTGCAAAGCCACGTGGATTTCGGTTGCCACACCCGATTCTGCTGGGTGTGTGTGTGTTCACCTTCGGCACAACCCTCGTGGAGGGAGCAATTGCTGATTGGGCGGCGGTTTTTCTGCGTGACACCTTTGCGGCTAACCCGGGCCTTGCCGGGTTGGGTATCTCTGTTTTCTCGTTGTGTCTGGCATCCACGAGACTGATGGGAGACCGACTGCGCCAAATTGCGGCGCCAGGTCATTTGGGGCAGGGGCTTGCTGCTATCGGGTTGATAGGTGTGGGGCTTATCTGGTTGTCCTCAAGCGTGCCAATGGCCCTTCTGGGATTGGGGGTGCTGGGGGTCGGTGCTGCGCTTGCATTTCCGCTTGGTGTCACGGCTGCATCGGCTGCGCCAGGTACCAGTGCAGCGTCCAATGTGGCCGTCCTGTCCTTTGTTGCCCTTCTGGGGTTTCTGGCAGGTCCCTTGACGATCGGAGCGATTGCCGATGCGTTTGACATGCGTGTCGGGCTCATGGTTCTGGCACCAATGCTCGGGCTTAGCCTGCTGCTTGCACCTTTTCTTACAATCGCGGCCAAAGCGCGAAAGGCAACAGGCCGCGTCGCGGAGGAACAAGTCAAAGACCCGAATTTCGTTTAATGGGTCAGTTCAAAGACCCATCTTCATCCGCGCCACATAAAGCGACAGAACGGCAGCGTTTGAGACATTGAGCGAACGAATTTCACCGGGCATGTCGAGCCGAGCAGTGAGGCCGCAGGATTCCCGTACACCCTGGCGTACGCCTTTGCCTTCCGAGCCGAGGACCAGCACAGTCTTATCGGTAAAGGCCGTGTCTTCCAGGCTGGATGGTCCGTCACTATCAAGCGCGATACAGCCAAAGCCTTGATCCTTCATGTCCTTAACGAAACGGGCCATGTTCTTCACGCGCACGTGCTTGATCATATCGAGCGCGCCGGAAGCCGATTTTGCCAGAACGGACCCTTCTTCAGGTGCATGCCGCTCGGTCGTCACCACCGCATCCGCATCGAGTGCCACAGCAGAGCGGAGAATCGCACCGACATTATGCGGGTCGGTGACCTGATCGAGCGCAAGCACCAGCCGTGCGCCTTTCAGATGCTCAACCCCATATGCGGGCAGGGGATCTGCTTCCAAAATCATCCCCTGGTGCACTGCGTCCTTCGTCACCATGCGGTCGAGCGCTTTCGGCATCGTCGGTTCGACCGGTACATCGATGGTGACGCCGCGTTCGGCTAGCCGTCGCTGCGCGTTTTCCGTGGCAAAGAGTTTCAGCCGTTTGCGATCCTTGTTCGCAAAGGCGGCTTCCACAGTGTGCAGACCATAGAGAAGGACCGGACCTTCCGGGGGGAGGCCGGGGCGGCGGGGTGCCGGTTTGCCGGATCCTTTGCGAAAAGGCCTTGCCCCCTGGCCGGAATGGAAACGGGGGCGGTTTGATTTGTTGCTGTCCGTCATGTCGCATGCTCTAGCGGCAAATGTACTTCATGGAAAGAGGAAAGGGCTGCGCGAGCACCATGGGCGACTTCAGGACGGCTTCATGATCATGCAGCTGACGGTTCCGTGCGCAATTAATTTGCCGTTGGCGTCCTTGAGGTCACCTTCAGAGGTTGCCAGACGTGAGCCGCGGTGCACGATCCGGCCTTCGCAGATGACTTCGCCACTGGTCGGCAGCAATGGACGGACCATGTTCACGGTGAGCGAAGTCGTCGTATAGAACTCGCCGGGTTTCAGCGTCGTATGCACCGCGCAGGAGAGCGCCGTGTCGATCAGTGTCGAAATCCAGCCGCCATGAACCGTGCCAAGCGGGTTCAGGAATTCCTTGGCCGGCAGGCCAGTGAAGACGGCCCGGCCTTCGGTAAAGTCCTTCATGCGGATATTGGAATGCACCATGATGGGGGGCGCAGGTAATTCGCCTGCCATCATGCGCTCGAAAATGTCGAGACCCGTCATTTCGTGAAAGGCCTTCTTGGGCAGGGCGCCGAGCGTGTGGGTCTTGCCGTTTTCAGTGATGGTGTCAGGGTTGCTCATAAAGAACGGTCCTTAGTGGAAAGCATCTGTTTCAGGGTTTGGCTTTGCTTGGGGCACTGCCGGCGTTTGTTTCCCGGTCTTCAAGAATATGAACGGCCTTGCGCAGGGACGACATCTGGGCGCGGATCGCATTGGCTCCCTCGGGACCGAGGAGCGTGTCGAGTTCGTCCTGTGCCCTTTGCCAGGTCCGGTGCAGTTCGATCACCATTTCCTCGCCCGCCGGTGTCAGGACGGGAAGGACCTTTTTACTGCCGGTCTTTTGACGTGTGATCAGACCGGCGGTCTCGAGCGGCTTCAGATTGCGTGCCAGCGTTGAACGGTCGATCCCGAGATAGCGTGCGATGTCGGAGGCAGAGGACGCCGATCCGTCTGCGACCACTGCAAGCAGTTGTGCCTGTGTGAGTTCCAGGCCGACTGTCGACAAATGCCGATTGTAGTGCCGGGTAAGCAGATTCGCGGTTCTTCGCGCGGCATGGCCGAGGCAGGTCCGGCCCATTTCAACAAAGTCGATATCGTCAAGGGAAGAAGTCATTTGTTGTAGGTACAACAAAATTGGATTCCCGGCAACACACTTCAGTTACCGGCGCCGATTTCACCGAGAAAATAGACTGCTGAATCAAGCCACTCTCGGAGCAGCTCCCGTTTAACCTTGTTTGGGCAGTTGTCCACAGGTCTGCGCCTGAAACGGGTGAGGGGCGATAAAATCCAGGGAATCCGTGACATTCGACACTTGGCCGGGCACTCTTTCTGCAACTGTAGCCGAGTTAATCTCGAGCGTTCGGAGCACCAGTTTCGGGCGTCTCGTTGATTTTGTTCATTTCTTTGTAAAATCAGCGTTGACACAGAAGGTCCGCATCTGCATAACACGCGCCACGGGATTGCTCGCCCCTTCAAGGCGGGCTCTTCGGTAAGCCATCCTGATCGCTTCGGCGTGAAGCAGGACGAGATGGAGGAGTGCCCGAGTGGCTAAAGGGGACGGACTGTAAATCCGTTGGCTATGCCTACGTTGGTTCGAATCCAACCTCCTCCACCATCGTTCCTGGTTCCTCGTTGTGCGGGTGTAGCTCAATGGTAGAGCAGCAGCCTTCCAAGCTGACGACGAGGGTTCGATTCCCTTCACCCGCTCCATCATGGGTGCTGATCGGAGTGTCCGGGACGGAAGGCTCTTTCGCCCGGAAATCCTGAGAAAAGTTCTACGGTACGCAATTCGTCGCTCGCGGATCTGTCCAAGGCGCGGAGGGCGTCCCGCTCGAGCCTGTATCGACCGAACCGAGTATTGGACAGAGAGCGACGCCGATGGCGAAGGAAAAGTTTGAGCGCAATAAGCCGCACGTTAACATTGGCACGATTGGCCATGTTGACCACGGCAAGACGACGCTGACCGCTGCAATCACCATGACGCTGGCAGAAGCTGGCGGTG
>NZ_JAILWL010000015.1 GCF_025698965.1 Roseibium sp. | reverse complement strand
TCCTGTATTGAGACGTCTTGCGACGCCGTGTCTTTTCAGCGTTTGCCATTGTCAAAAACAGTCTGTTCGTATTCAGGTTTCAAAGGTCCGAAAACGGGTTGCCCTTTTGGCTCAAGTGCCGTCCCTGTTGGAAGCGTCGGTCAGTTCCCGGAACAGGCGTTGACCCAGCAGCTTTGTCAGCACGGCCATTGCCGCGAATGCGATCAGCAAAAGGGCCAGGGCAGGCACAAGCGCGAAACACATTAAAATCAACAGGCCTGTTGCCAGCATGTACAGCAAAGCCGGTGGGAAGCTTGCGCGGGAGAGTGTTTGAGATGAAACGCCCGAACTCACGAACTGCATTGGTGCCTCCATCTTTCGATGAAAGCAGTTAAGCCTTTAAATGAGCCGTCAGACAGACGGCAATCTGGCTGTCGCTGTGTGATTTTGTGACCATTTTTAGGCAAATTGTCATCAATGCCGAATGAGTTTTCGACGATGCTGTGTAGTTAATCAACTGTAAATATGTCAGTAAATGTTTTCTGTAAACACTACCTTGCGTTGCGTAATTCTTTGATTGTGTAACGAATTTGATGGATTTTACAGGGCGATTTTAGTTTTTGTTTGTAATTACCTGCGATGATCATGGGAAGGGAAACTCATTCAAACGGGTCGGGCTAGGAATGACACTTAACGCAGCGAAGAGCGCCCCGGCGCCCAAGCCGCAGACATCTGTGGTGCCTTCAAAGCAACATCAAAAGGGCGATGATGAACGCCCGGCACTGTCCCTGGCAGGACTTCAATTCTTTTTCGCCGATATCAGCCGCAAGACAATCTTGTGGCACGAAGTTGGATCTCAGAGCTTCAACAGCGAGGTCAAGGACCTGCAGGAGGCTCCTCACAACGAAGCTCTGCGTCATCTGTCGCCGGAAGACCGGAAAAACATTCTCCGGCTCGTGCAAGGGGCGGTCCGTGAGGGCAAGGCGGGACCGTTCGATGTTGGAGGCGGGCCGGACCATCGAATTCCCGGTGTTCCGATCGTTGCTTACCGGTATGAATTGCCGGACGGGCGGGTGCTGGCAATCTGCTTCCCATCCATCGGTGAGAATGACGACAATCCAGGCCGGGTCGTGCTCGGTCTTGCCCCGATCCTGCAGCACTTCGTTGCTTCGTCGACCCGGGTCGTCTTGCTGGTCGACAATTTTGGATATGTCCGTTTTGCCAGCGACGGTTTCATCAAGAGCTTTCAGATTGAAGATGCACGTCTGATCCTTGGGCGCAACATCGCCCATATTCAAAACCGGGTTGGCCGGACCATCGTGTCCTTGACGCTGGCAGCGCTGACGCGGCGTGCAAGTGCGACGGGGCGCGGCAAGTTTCTTCTGGCGAGCAACGACAGTCTCGATCTCAATTACGAAGCAATGTATTTTCGTGTTGGCGGAACCGTTGGCGGCGTGCTGTTTTCAGCCGGTCATGTCGGCGGAGATGTGGACTTTGCTAATGTTTTTGATATCTGCAGCGCGCCAATTCTGGTTGTAAACACCAAGTCCAGAATGATTATCGCGGCCAACAAAGCGGCCATGAAAACCTATCAATTGACATCGGAAGTCCTGGACAGCCGCCCGATCACGGAGATGCTGTTGCATCCAAGCAATTATTCATCCCTGTTGGGTGCTGCGAAACAGGAGTCTGATGTTCCCATGTCGGTGCCGGTCAATATTCTGAACGGTCAGACGAAAAAGAAACGCTTCAAGTGCAGTCTGGTTGACACTGAAACCAAAGAGCCCAAACTGATCCTGGAGACTCGCAGCTGACGCAAACGGCACTGTGCCGGTCAGGGCCTCGTGCCGGGTTCGCAGCAGCAAAAGCTGAAAAAACTGCTTTGCCGGCTCGCTGGAAGCCCTATTGGGACTTGTCTTCCGAGACGCACGGTTCTACGGTCCGCGCGCTGTTATTCCCGTTTCCCCCTGGAGGACATTATGGGCTTTCTTGCTGACGCATTGGCGCGTGTACAACCATCTGCGACCATCGCTGTCACCAACAAGGCACGCGAGCTGAAAGCCGCAGGCCGCGATGTGATCGGTCTGGGTGCTGGCGAGCCGGACTTCGATACCCCGGAAAACATCAAGGCGGCTGCCATCAAGGCCATCACCGAAGGCAAGACAAAATATACTGCCGTAGACGGCATTCCCGAGTTGAAGGCTGCAATTGTCGCAAAGTTCCAGCGGGAAAACGGTCTCAGCTACCAAACCAATCAGATTACGGTAGGCACCGGCGGCAAGCAGGTGCTTTACAATGCCCTGGTCGCCACGCTGAACCCGGGCGATGAAGTCATCATTCCGACACCTTACTGGGTGAGCTATCCGGACATGGTGCTGATGGCCGGGGGCGAGCCGGTAATCGTGGAAGCCGACAAGTCGACTTTCAAGATCACTCCGGAAGCTCTTGATGCGGCAATCACTTCGCGCACCAAGTGGTTGATTTTCAACTCACCGTCAAACCCGTCAGGCGCAGCTTATACGGAAGCGGAACTGAAAGCGTTGACCGATGTTCTGATGAAACACCCGCATGTCTGGGTGATGACCGACGACATGTACGAGCATCTGGTCTATGACGATTTCAAGTTCACCACGCCGGCACAGGTCGAACCGGCTCTTCACGATCGCACACTCACTGTGAACGGTGTCTCCAAGGCCTATGCCATGACCGGCTGGCGTATCGGCTATGCCGGCGGCCCGGCCGATCTGATCAAAGCCATGGCAAAGGTCCAGTCACAATCGACGTCCAACCCGTGTTCCATCGCCCAGTGGGCGGCTGTTGAAGCGTTGAACGGAACCCAGGATTTCATCCCTGCCAACAACGAGGTCTTCAAAGGCCGACGGGATCTGGTCGTTTCCATGCTGAACCAGGCGAACGGCATTACCTGCCCGGTTCCGGAAGGCGCGTTCTATGTGTTCCCGTCCTGCGCCGGAACCATCGGCAAGACAGCGCCATCGGGCAAGGTAATCGAAAGCGATGCCGATTTTGTCACCGAGCTTCTGGAAACGGAAGGTGTTGCCGTGGTTCACGGATCGGCATTCGGTCTCGGGCCGAACTTCCGGATTTCCTATGCGACGTCGACGGAAGCCCTTGAAGAAGCCTGCACGCGCATCCAGCGTTTCTGCGGTAACCTGAAATAGGATTTCCGGTCCTTCCTGCACTGTATAAGGGCGGCATGTGCCGCCCTTTTTCATGTCTTCCTCCGGTCGCAGGTCAGGGCTGGTGGGAACCGGTGTCCTGATCTAATGTTTCTTCAAACACACTGGAGACGACGCATGGAAAAATCCCAGCAGAAACAGTGGTTCACCGACCTTCTTGAAGGTGTACCTTCGATCGCTTTCATTCTACTTTGGCGGCAGGGTGGTGATCTCGAGTTCGCAGGCTGGGTTGGATCCGGGCTGGCACTTGGCGTTTTTGCCGTGTTCCGGTTGCTAAGAGCGCGAATGCACCCGGTTTTGCTGGGGGTCAATTTACACATACTTGTCGCGACTCCCTTGATCATCAGTCTCTTCCGATTTGGTGATGCGGCCATTGCCAAAACGCTGGTGGCTTATTCACATGGGGGTGTGCTGCTGACGGTTCTGATGACGGGCCTCCTGCTTTCCTCTTTCTCCAAAGGCGGATTTGCCGGACTTCCCGACATGCCACGCGGGCAGCAAGGACGCATTTCCGCGCTTATGCTTATCGTATCCGCGTTGGGCGCCATCTGGGCTCTGGCAACACCGCAAGACAGCCTGATTCCGGTTGTTGTGACGCTGATGCTTCTGATCGGAGGGCGTCGTTACCTGCTGGCCCGCTGGATGGATCGATCCAAGACGGATGGGACAACGGCGGTCGGCGGACTGTCCGTCGGTGACCTATCTTCGACCGAGCTTTCTGCTTAAATCCGATCCCTGGAACGAATTTGAAACCTCTGCCCAGATTTTGACGTGATGCCTGCATATCAGGAGCGATACCCGCATACATTGTCTGAATGCGAGTACTCGCTCTTGATATGGAGATTTTCACAATGCGCTTTTTGAGCATGGCTCTTGCCACTGCGGTCCTTTTTTCAACCGGATCTGCTTTTGCAAACGAAAACAGCCCTAAGGTTGAAATTGGAACACTAAGCTGCCTGGTGGAAGGCGAACACAGCTTTATCGTGGGTTCGTCTGCAACGCTTGGATGCAGCTTCAAGCCGGCTGATGGCGGCGCGGTTGAAAACTACAAAGGCCAGGTCAACGACTATGGCCTCGATATCGGTAAAACCAAGGAAGCGACCCTGGTCTGGGGTGTCCTGGCTCCGTCCGCCAATCGTAAGCCTGGCCTGCTGGCGGGGACTTATGGTGGGGTAACCGCGGGCGCAAGCCTCGGTGCAGGGATCAAGGCCAACGCTTTGATCGGCGGTTTCGACCGGTCCATCGCCCTCAATCCGTTTTCTCTGGAAAGCCAGACCGGGACCAATATTACGCTTGGTGTCAGCAAGTTGACGCTGGAACGCATCAACTAATTCAGGCGTTCCAGCCTGATCCTATCTCTTTGAAGAAGGCTTCCCCTCTCTCTTTTTGCGGGAGGGGGGCACTCAATTTATCAAATACGTTTTAGTCGGCATTAGCTATCTGTTCTGACAACCTGCATTTGCTCCGGCACAAGGGTCTCCCGACACATTGGGCTGTGTGTTGAGCCGATTGATCTGATTGGTCCTGTTCAGTCTGTTCGCGCTGTCGATCTGCTGGCGCGTCGAGAATGTCGATTGCTGATTGTTCAGGTTTTGATTGAGCTGCTGTTGGGCGGACGGCAGGTTGTTCGGTGTCGAATTCGAAAGGCCGCGCAGCTGATTGTTCTGGGCTGCGGCTGAACCCGTCAAAAGAGCTGAAAGGGCTACCGCCCAGGCGTATTTCTGAAAGCTCATAACATCACCTTTTCGCAGTCTTGCTCCCGGCTATCCCTAATATAGGTCGCGCAGAGGGGAAGGTCATGGGCTCATCTTGCAAGCCTGAACCCCCTGTCCCTGGCTATTGAAGCGGGTGTCTCGTCGAATTCCGATGCAACGTCGGTCCTTGCTCCGAATTGCATGAGCAAATCTGCCAACTCCCGGTTCTGGGCCATAGCCGCGTAGTGCAACGGCGTGTAGCCAAGGTCACCCTGGAGGTTCGGATTGGCGCCATTTTCCAGTAGCAGCCTGCAGGCATAGAGGTCTTGCCGGTGCGCCAGAATGTGAAGTGGACTGTCTCCCTCGCAATCGACCGTATCGATCCTGATGACCGCAACGCCGTCCTGATCCGGGAAAAGTGTGAGCGACGTCGATTGGAGAATGTCCTCCAGGCTAGCGCGCTTCTTGAACCGTTTTGCCATTTGCTTGTCCGACTGGCGAAAGTTAATCGCAGCATTGAGGAAAGTATCGAGGGGCGCAAGTCGGGATGACAACCAGGCTTAACGCTCTCTCAATTCAGTCGGTGTCAGGTTTTGGTTGTTGCACTGCGACAAATAATTCCCTTGCGTTTGGGCTGCAATCGGCGCGACGATGGATTACCGCCCCTGGTCGAAGTGCCAAAGAACTGGGGCTTGGTGCTGATGAGTACTGGGCTTTTATGGCCTTCGATCCCATCCGGGCGAGACGCGGCGGGCCCGCGTCCTTCACCGCCGGCCGTGCCGCGTTGTTACGGGGATATCCTCGAACAAACGGGAGACGCACTATGGCAATCAGTACAAACGGAAAGGGACCATCTGCCGGCAATGCGCCGCGCTGTATCGCCCTTGTAGGTCCGTTCGGCAGCGGCAAGACCAGCCTTCTGGAAGCCCTGCTGGCACGAACGGACAAAGTCGCCCGCCAGGGAAGCGTGACTGACGGAAACACGGTAGGCGACGCCTCACCGGAAGCGCGCGCCCATTGCATGAGTGTGGAAGTCAACGTTGCGGATGCCGACTATCTCGGCGACCGGTTTGTGTTTGTCGACTGTCCCGGATCTGTTGAATTCTTGAGCGAAATGGACGGTGCGCTCAGCGGGGTCGATCTGGCTATCGTGGTGGCTGAGGATGACGAGCGTAAGGTTCCAGCCTTGCAGCTTATCCTGAAAGCTCTCGAAGCCCGCGCCATACCGCGGGTTTTGTTTTTGAACAAGATCGACAAGAGTACCCGGCGCGTGCGGGACGTCTTGAACATTCTGCAGCCCGCTTCGTCCGTTCCTCTGGTTCTGAGACAGATCCCCATTTGGGAAGACGGTCAGGCAACCGGCTTTATCGATCTCGCCCTGGAGCGGGCGCACGTCTACCACGAAAAGGAAGCCAGCACGCAGATTGACATGTCCGATGAAGACCGGACCCGTGAGCACGAAGCCCGCTTTACCATGCTGGAACATCTGGCGGATCACGACGACGATCTGATGGAAGCGCTGCTGGAAGATATAGCTCCCGACCGCGATCAGGTCTTTGCCGATCTCGTCAACGAAATGCGGGATGGACTTATCTGTCCGGTGTTTTTCGGCTCCGCCGAGCACGGCAACGGTGTCAGCCGTTTGCTTAAGGCACTGCGGCATGAGACGCCTGGGGTCGATGTGCTGGCTCGACGTATCCTCGACAATGAGCGTCGCTCAGTGTTGCAGGTTGTGAAGACACTGCATACTCAGCACGGTGGCAAGCTTTCAATTGCACGTGTTCTGGAAGGTCAGATCTCCGATGGGGACAGCCTGTTCGTGAATGGTGATGACGAGGTCAAAATCTCCGGCCTGTTCTCGATTTTCGGGCAGGGGGCGAACAAAATTGCGACAGCAGGCAAGGGGGACCTTGTGGGCCTGGGAAGGTTAGACCATGTTCAGACCGGCGACATGCTCACCGTCGAACAAGACAAGCTGGCAAGCCTGTCCGAGATTGAGCAGCGTCCGCCCGTTCTTGCCATCGCCATTGCAGCGACTGAGCGAAAGGATGAAGTTCGACTGTCCGCCGCCCTTTCCAAATTGGCCGAAGAAGACCCGTCCCTAACCATCAGTCAAAATCAGACAACGGCGGAAACCTTGCTTGCGGGGCAAGGTGAGATGCATTTGCGGGTCGCCCAGGAGAGGCTTGCAGGCAAATATGGCCTCAACGTCTCTTCCCACTCGCCGCACGTGCCTTATGCCGAAACCATACGGGCCAAGACCAAGATACGCGGCCGCCACAAGAAACAGTCCGGGGGACACGGGCAGTTCGGCGATGTCGTTCTGGAAATCGCACCGCTGCCGCGTGGCGAAGGCATACAGTTCTCCGACACCATTACCGGCGGCGTCGTGCCCAAACAGTATATTCCATCGGTCAGGGATGGGGCTCTGGACGCCTTGGGACGCGGTTCGTTCGGGTTTCCTGTCGTGGATATCTCTGTCTGCCTGACGGACGGTTCCTACCACTCGGTCGACAGTTCTGACCAAGCGTTCAAGATGGCTGGGATTCTGGCAATCCGCGACGGTTTGCCTGAATGTAAGCCTGTGCTGCTGGAGCCTATCCACAAGGTGGTGATCGCCTGTCCGAACGACGCGACAGCCAAGGTCAATGCCATTGTGTCCGCGCGCAGAGGTCAGTTGCTTGGTTTTGATGCGCGTCCGAACTGGCCGGGGTGGGACGAAGTCCAGGCTCTTATGCCGGAGGCCGAAATCGGTGATCTGATCGTTGAACTCAGGTCAGCGACGGCAGGTGTTGCCAGTTACACGACTGAATTCGACCACATGGCAGAGCTTTCCGGGAAGGCTGCAGAACTTGCTCTTCAAAAGTCCGGAAAGCAGGCAGCCTGAAGAAAAAGCACGATCTCTCAAGAGAGTGGATCAGCAACACCGCGGGAGGGGCCTCAGGCCCCTCTTTCCTTGGCCCTCAGGTACACTGCCGAACACTGCAGTTCAGGGGGAGCCGATGAAAAAATCGGATGCACCCGGCCTGCTCACCTCTTCCATTCGATCACAAACTTTCTGCGACTGGTCACCAGGGCGTTATTTGCCATTGAAGACCGATTCCGGTTCTCTCTTCGGCAAACGGGAGTTTTGTGAATGAACATAATCAAGAAGCGCAGCTGGGATCTCCCGGAACGCGAAGCCACTCCGGAAAGCGTGTTTTTGAACCGCCGTCAGATTTTGGCGGGTCTGGTTGGCAGTGGCGCGCTGCTGGGGACGGGGCTGGGCATTCGTCCGGCCTTTGCAGAAGAGGATCCGAGCGCGGGCCTCTACCCGGTAGCACGAAACACGGGCTTCAAGCTCGACCGAGATCTGACCTCGGAAGAAGTCGCCTCCAAATACAACAATTTCTACGAGTTCGGCTCTCACAAACAGATCTGGCCCGCTGCCCAGAAACTGGAAATCCGCCCCTGGACGGTAACGCTTGATGGTTTGATCGATAATCCGCAGATCGTCGATATCGATACGCTACTCAGCAAAATGCCTCTTGAAGAACGTCTCTACAGACACCGGTGTGTCGAAGCCTGGTCGATGGCTGTGCCCTGGTCCGGTTTTCCGCTTGCCGAGCTGGTGAAACTGGCCGGTCCACAGACAGGCGCAAAATACCTGCGCTTCGAAACGTTCCTGGACCCGTCCGTTGCAAGCGGGCAAAAACAGAGCTGGTATCCCTGGCCCTATGTCGAAGGCCTGACACTTGAGGAAGCCACAAACGATCTTGCCTTCATGGCCACCGGTGTCTATGGCAAGCCGCTTGCCAAACAGTTTGGCGCCCCGATCCGTCTGGTGACCCCGTGGAAATATGGTTTCAAGTCGATCAAGTCCGTCGTCAGGATCTCCTTTACGGATCAACGCCCGGTCAGTTTCTGGGAAGAGATTCAGCCCAAGGAGTACGGTTTCTGGGCCAACGTGAATCCGTCTGTGCCGCACAGGCGCTGGCCGCAGGCTTCCGAGAAACTTCTCGGCACGGACGAACGTCGAGATACGCTTCTTTACAATGGGTATGAAGAACAGGTTGCCGGCCTCTACAAGAATTTGACCGGTGAACTTCTGTTTATGTGACGCGATGCCGACCCTCAGGAGGTTTGGCAAAAAAAATGCCGGGTCTCAAGACCCGGCAGTTTGAATTGATTCACTGAAAACAGTGGAATCACCTTCCAGAGGGGAACAGCTGGTCTGGATATCACTGGGAGGAGGACGTGACATCCGTGTGACCAACAGTGATGCTTATATGCAGTGCACAAGCTGCATAAACAAGAGGCAGTGGCGCAGACCTGCTATGCAAATTCCGCAGAGCTGGCTATTTAAACGAAATATTTTTGAATTAGTCATTTGAAAACATATAGTTATATATATTCACGTTCTTGCAATAATTAGAAAATTTTGGAAATCGGACGTGAAAATTAATTGAAAAACCGGGTCGATTGAGTTGCCTGCAGGGAAAATAATTTGATTGTTGTGCAATTCTTGATCGTGATTTGCCTGGAAATTGGCACTTCGCAAGTGCCGATTTGACTGATTGCGGAACCAAGGCGAGGTGATCGGAAATTCTCCTGTATCTCAATTCTTGCCGCCTGATCAGACGTCTTGAAACACGAATATTACAGATCAATAGACCCAGTTCTCTGCGTTGGTCAGCAGGAACTCACGGAATGCTTTCACACGCGCGGTGTTTTTCAATTCTGACGGATAGACGAAATAGGTGTCGAAGGAGGGGACCTTGTCTTCCTGTTCAGTCAGAACCGGCACAAGATTTGTGGCCTTGTCGATGATGTAGTCCGGCAGCATCGCGATGCCGACACCGGACTGAACAGCACGCTTGATCGCGACCAGATTGTTGACCTTCAGGACCGAACGGCGTGGATCGGCGGATGCTCGCCCGGTTGTTTCAAGCCAGTTCATGTCACGCAGATAGGCGGGAGCCTGTTCACCAAAGGCGACAATCCGGTGATTGTCGATGTCTTCAATTGAAGTTGGTGCGCCGAAGCGCTGTATGTATTCCGGCGCGGCGTAGACATGAAAATGCACAGTGAACAGCTTGCGCTGGATCAGGTCCGGCTGTGTGGGCTGACGCAGACGGATGGCAACGTCCGCTTCCCGCATGCCAAGGTCAAGTTCGTCATCATCGAAAATCAGATGCAGGTCAACTTCCGGATAAAGATCGATGAAATTCTTGATACGGGAAGTGAGCCAGGTCGAGCCAAGTCCGACGGTGGTCGTCACGCGCAATATGCCGGAGGGCTTATCCTTGCTGTCCGTCAGACTTGACTGCACGGCTTCCAGCTTCATCAAGACATCGCTGGCGGTCCGGTAAAGCAATTCACCTTGTTCGGTCAGCAGCAGGCCACGCGCGTGGCGGTGAAAGAGGGGGACGCCCAGATCATGTTCCAGCGCGCTGACCTGACGGCTGACAGCCGACTGACTCATATGGAGTGTATCGCCTGCGTGCGTGAAACTGCCTGCCTGGGCGGCAGCATGAAATATGCGTAGTTTATCCCAATCCATGCGTGCCCCCTCCGCAGGACATGCAAGCGGTTCTATTCAGCCGCTTGCTGTGTGGATTCTGCTTCATGTTCGGCCAGAAACTTCTCAGCTTCAAGGGCAGCCATGCAGCCCATGCCCGCGGCGGTCACTGCCTGACGATAAATGTCATCTGTCACGTCACCGGCGGCAAATACGCCTGGAATGGATGTTTTGGTCGAATCCGGCGCGGTTTCCAGATAGCCGTTGGACTTCAGCGTGAGCTGGTCTTTAAACAGTTCCACTGAAGGGGCATGGCCAATCGCGACAAAGACGCCGTCTGTGGAAATCTCTTGAAACTCATCTGTCTTGGTGTTTTTCAAGCGAACACCAGTTACGGCTTTGGGCTCGCCGCCACCCAGAATTTCGTCGACCTGATGGTCCCAGACCACATCGATTTTCGGATTTCGGAACAGCCGGTCCTGCAAGATCTTTTCAGCTCGCAAGCTGTCACGGCGATGAACCAGGGTTACCTTTGAGGCCAGGTTTGCCAGGTAAAGCGCTTCTTCAACAGCGGTGTTGCCGCCCCCAACCACGACGACCTCCTTGTTGCGGTAGAAGAAACCGTCACAGGTGGCACAGGCGGAGACACCTGCACCCATATAGTCCTGTTCGGACTGAAGACCGAGCCAGCGGGCCTGCGCACCAGTCGCAATCACGAGCGTGTCGGCGGTAAACACCGCGCCACTGTCTGCCTCAAGGCGGAAGGGACGCTGCGACAGGTCTGCCTTGACGATGGTGTCATAGACCAACTTCGTGCCGACGTTTTCTGCCTGCTTCTGCATCTGCTCCATCAGCCACGGACCCATGACAGGATCCGCAAAACCAGGGTAGTTCTCAACGTCGGTCGTGATTGTCAGCTGGCCACCCGGTTGAATTCCGGCCACCAGCGTCGGTTCGATCATGGCACGCGCTGCATAAATTGCTGCTGTGTAACCGGCCGGGCCGGATCCGACGATCAAGAGCTTGCTGTGTTCCGTGCTCATTGGGCGCACCTTTTTCCTGTCTGCCTGGTCCAGCCCCGATGATGCGAGTTTTAGCTGGACGAGGTTCCTTAGTCTTTTTCCCGAAACGCCGCATAATCAGACAAAATGCGTTCTGCGATCACAGGCGTTGCGTCTATCGGCTCGTAGGTAGTGGTTTTCAACGGACCTGGAAAGGGGTGAATGGCTCCCAGGCGTTCCAAAGTCCCCAAAAAGCGTGTGATCTTGCCGTGACCGCCACTTGGATGGAACACATGCACAGGTTTTCCCGTCACGGTTGCCTCTCCGATCATGTTGGTCGAATCGGCTGTTGCGACGATCGCATCTGCTTTTGCGAGATAGTGGCCCAATGGATTTGGAGTGTCTCCGGTCCAATAGAGATGGTCGCCGGACTTCGCGATTGCGGCCAGACCATAGGCAAGGCCGGGAGGCGTCCTGCGCGAAGCGGTGATCATCAGGTGTGCATTTGCGTCCTGCACCAGCTGACGCAGTCCATTCAGGAGCCTGTGCTGGTCCTCTTCGGTAAAGGTATGATGACGACTGTCACCGCCAATCAGTACCGCGATGCGCGGGTGCCCCAGCTTGTCGATAGCGGGGACAGTATCTGCGCGGAGTTCCGCAATGCGCCCCAAAGAGTACCTATGGGGGGATGTCGGCGTTACCAACACGTTTCGGCCACGCAACTTGTCGTGTTCGGGCACCCAAATGAGGTCGGCGGCTTTGGTGCCGGTTCTCGGATCTTTCAGGAAAACGGTGAATGTCCTTCCCCCGGACAGTTTCTTGACCCGCCTTAAATAGGCAACTGCCCGCCTGCCGGAGGCGACTGCAATGTCGGGGTAGGGCGGGGCGATCGGGCTTCCGGGTCTATTTTCCCCCTCGCGAGGGTCTGTCGGTCCGTAGGGCAACCACCAGGAGAATGGCGCGCGTGGAGCTATCTGCCGGGACTCGAAGGGGCAACCCAAAGCTTCGGCAATGCCAAGACACTGTGCCAGATCACCGGCTTTTCCATCTGTCAGGACCCAGGCCGACGAAGGAGAGGTCTCCAGCTTTCTCTGCATTTCAGGAGAGCTTCCCCTATCGTAATCTTTCGAAATAGTGCGCAATTTTGTTATAGTCTTGCACAAACGCGCAAAAAATCATAACTCGGCATCCATACTCAGGTTATCTTGGGATTCTCGTTCCCTGCAAGGTGTCACCACCGGTTCTGTGGCAACTACCCACAAATGAACCCACTAGCAAAGCTCGAAGGAGACAGGTTTGAAAGCGCGGCTTGATGCCATTGACTGGCAGATCCTAAAGGAATTGCAAGACGACGGCCGGATGACCAATGTGGAGCTGGCCCGCAGGGTCGGCATTTCCGCCCCTCCCTGCCTGAGGCGCGTACGGGCACTTGAGGAAGCTGGTCTCATACAGGGTTACCGGACGTTGCTTGATGAAAAGCAGCTTGGATACGACGTTACCGCATTCGCCATGGTTGGGCTTCACAGCCAGACGGAAGCCGACCTCATTGCATTCGAGCAAACGGTCGAGAAATGGCCACTTGTACGGGAAAGCTACATGCTGTCCGGTGAAATCGACTTCCTGTTGATGTGTGTGTCGCCGGACCTTCAGACGTTCCAGAATTTCGTCATCCGAGAACTGACAGCAGCCCCCAATGTCGATAGCGTGCGGACCGCGCTGACAATCCGCAGGACAAAAGACGAGCCGGTGGTTCCGATCGAAGGTTAGGGTTCGCCTATGCCGAACCCGCAGATTGATGCTGTGTGGCTGCCTGCCGCTCTTTCATGCCGTCAAGTTTCCGGCGCAATCGGCTGACGGTTGAAATATCCCTCAATGCGGTTGCGACAAGGGTGAAGGCGACACTGAGCAGTGCGCATGTTGTGAGAATCGCCACCGGCAGCAATTGATCGTAGTGAAGCGTGTCCAGGACCTGGTCGACCGGCTCGTAACCTGAATAAAGGCGCCCGCGAATAGTTTCGCGATAGGCACCTATCTGGAGCGAGCCGTACTTGAAGTAGCGCAAGCCGAGAATGAGCAGGAACACAGCTGCGGCAAGAGCAACCAGGTATCCAAACATGCGAAACGCAAACGCAAATGCGTTTTCGTGCCGACGCTTGATAATACGATTGAATACCAGGCGTTCCCGATCATCCAATTTGGAAAAGACAATCCACCGGTAGATCCAAAGCGGAATTGCCGCTGCCAGAAGCCACATTCCAATTGCATGAAAGACCATTGCTTGCCCTCCGACACTTGCCGGTAGCTACCTTAGCGTCAGACCGGCAGGCGTCAAATGGAAAAGCGTGTCTTTTGAGCAGCTTGGAGGATCAGATGAACTTGACTTCAACAATCTCGTAGGAGCGGGCTCCGCCTGGAGCAGCAACCTCGACACTGTCGCCAACGGATTTTCCGATGAGCGCGCGTGCGATAGGGGAGGAGATCGAAACTTTGTTCTGCTTCACGTCGGACTCAACGTCGCCGACGATCATGTAGCGTTTTTCTTCTTCCGTATCCTCATCGATGAGGTCGACGGTTGCACCGAATTTCACGACATCGCCGTCCAGCTTGCTGACGTCGATGATTTCCGCGCGGGACAATTTGTCCTCAAGTTCCGATATGCGGCCTTCGTTCAGGCTCTGGGCTTCCTTGGCGGCGTGATATTCGGCGTTTTCCGACAGGTCGCCATGCGCACGTGCTTCTGCAATCGCATCTACGATACGCGGACGCTCAACCGTGGTACGCTCCTTCAGTTCATCCTGAAGCATTTTGTAACCGGCAGAGGTCATCGGAACTTTTTCCATGGGTCTCAGACCTTCAGCTTATTGGGTCCCCCTTCTTTGAGGACCGCGCTTTTACAAAAACAAACCAAGCCGGGAAAGGCGCGCTTTCCCGGCCGGTCAACGTGTATATTAGCCTTAGCCGAAGTAGGATTGTAAAGGTCTTACTTCAAGGCTCCCCGCTTTATGGGCGGCAATGCCTTTGGCTGCAGCCACCGAGCCGGCAAGGGTCGTATAATACGGTACCTTGTTCAGCAGGGCTGCCCGGCGCATCGACCGGCTGTCGGAAATGGCCTGCGCACCTTCGGTTGTGTTGAAGACGAGCTGAACCTCACCGTTCTTGACAGCATCGACGATATGCGGACGGCCTTCAAGGACCTTGTTGATTTTCTTTACCGCGATGCCGTTTTCTTCAAGATACTTTTGCGTTCCGGCCGTAGCAATAATGTTGAAACCGGCAGCTTCCAGCTTACGGACCGCGTCAACCACGCCGGCCTTGTCCTGGTCGCGCATGGAAACAAACACCGTGCCCTTTTCCGGCACACCTGTTCCGGCCCCTATCTGGGATTTTGCGAATGCTGTGCCGAAACGTGTATCCAGACCCATGACTTCGCCAGTCGATCGCATTTCCGGCCCCAGGATAGTATCGACCCCCGGGAAGCGCGCAAACGGGAACACAGCTTCCTTGACTGCGATGTGAGGCAGATTTTTCTCAGTGAGACCGAAAGACGCAAGGCTTTCACCCGCCATGACCCGGCTGGCGATTTTTGCGACCGGCACGCCAATGGTCTTGGCAACAAAGGGGACGGTTCGCGATGCACGCGGGTTCACCTCAAGGACATAAATCTCGCCATCCTTGATCGCATATTGCACATTCATCAGGCCGCCGACTTCCAGTGCGAGGGCAAGTGCCGTGGTCTGACGCTTCAATTCCTCGATCTGGTCTTCCTGGAGCGAAAACGGAGGCAATGAACAGGCACTGTCTCCGGAATGGATGCCGGCTTCCTCAATGTGCTCCATGATACCGCAGACAAAGACGTCCTTGCCGTCACAGAGCGCGTCGACATCCACTTCGATCGCACCTTCAAGGTATCGGTCGAAGAGCAGGGGATTGGTGCCGAGAACAGTGTTGATCTGTCCCGTCTTGTCGTTGGGATATTTTGCACGGACCTCGGCCGGAACGAGTTCCGGCAGTGTGCCAAGCAAATAGGAATTCAGCGCTTCCTCGTCCCGAATGATTTGCATTGCACGACCGCCAAGCACGTAGGACGGACGCACGACGAGCGGCAATCCGAGCTGACCGGCAATCAGGCGCCCCTGTTCGACCGAGTAGGCAATTCCGTTTTCCGGTTGCTTCAAGTCGAGCTTGATCAGCAGTTTCTGAAAGCGATCCCGGTCCTCGGCAAGATCGATCATGTCCGGCGAGGTGCCCAGGATCGGCACATCGGCCTTGACCAGCGCCTGCGCAAGTTTCAGCGGCGTCTGGCCGCCAAACTGAACGATTACGCCGTGCAGGGTTCCGTTTTCTTTTTCCTTGCGGATGATTTCCAGGACGTCTTCAGCCGTCAGGGGTTCGAAATAGAGCCTGTCGGATGTGTCATAGTCCGTCGACACCGTCTCCGGGTTGCAGTTGACCATGATGGTCTCGTAACCCGCATCGTCCAGCGCGAAGGCTGCGTGACAGCAGCAATAGTCGAATTCGATCCCCTGGCCGATCCTGTTGGGGCCGCCGCCGAGAATGACGACTTTCTTCTTGTCTGAAGGATCTGCCTCACAGGCCGGCGTCCCCATGAAAGGCGTTTCATAGGTTGAATACATGTAGGCGGTCGGAGAGGCGAATTCGGCCGCGCATGTGTCGATACGTTTGAAGACCGGGTGCACGTTCAATGCATCGCGCAATGCGACGACGTCACTGGCCTCAACACCGGCAAGGCTCGCCAGGCGCGTATCGGAAAAGCCCATGGACTTCAGTTTCCGCAGATTGGACGCATCCTTCGGCAGTCCAATGTTCCGGACCTTGGCTTCCATGGCGAGAATGTCGGCAATCTGTTCCAGGAACCAGGGGTTGATACCGCTGGCGCTGTGGATTTCCTCCAGTGTCATGCCGAGACGCATGGCTTGAGCAACATTGAGAAGGCGGGTCGGTGTCGCCGTTGCGACGGCTGCACGAAGCGCATTCTTGTCATCACCCTGATCGAGGCCCGGAATGTCGGTTTCATCAAGACCGTTCAATCCGGTTTCCAGACCTCGCAGTGCCTTCTGCAGGCTCTCGTTGAAGGTCCGGCCGATAGCCATGACTTCACCGACGGACTTCATGGCGGTGGTCAGATTGGATTCCGATCCAGGGAATTTCTCGAAGGCGAAACGCGGGATCTTGGTCACCACGTAATCGATTGTCGGTTCGAAGGAGGCGGGGGTTGCGCCGCCGGTGATGTCGTTCTCCAGCTCGTCCAGGGTGTAGCCGACCGCCAGTTTGGCGGCGATCTTGGCGATCGGGAAACCCGTTGCCTTGGAGGCCAGCGCAGAAGACCTCGAGACACGCGGGTTCATTTCAATTACGACAAGACGACCATTTTCAGGATTGACCGCAAACTGAACGTTGGAACCGCCGGTTTCAACACCGATTTCCCGCAGAACCGCAATCGATGCATCGCGCATGATCTGGTATTCTTTGTCGGTCAGTGTGAGCGCAGGCGCGACAGTGATGGAATCGCCCGTGTGAACACCCATCGGGTCCACATTTTCGATCGAACAGATAATGATGCAGTTGTCCGCCTTGTCGCGAACGACTTCCATTTCATATTCCTTCCAGCCAAGAAGGCTCTCGTCGATCAGAACTTGTCCAACCGGAGATGCGTCGATGCCGGAACGAACGATTGTTTCAAATTCTTCGCGGTTGTAGGCGACCCCGCCACCTGTGCCGCCAAGTGTAAAGGCGGGACGGATAATCGCGGGCAGGCCGATTTCATCCAGTGCGCGCATGGCTTCCAGATAGCCGGCGTTGCGATCGTAACCTTTAATTCTGCCCTCGTCATCACGAATGGCCGGTGAGGAAGCAATGGAAGCCCGGGGATTTTCCAGTCCGATCGTGTCCATTGCCGCCCGGAACTTCTCCCGGTCCTCTGCCTTTTCAATCACATCGCCACGTGCGCCGATCATCTCGACGCCGTATTTTTCCAGAACGCCCATCTGTTCCAGATCAAGCGCACAGTTCAGCGCCGTCTGGCCACCCATGGTCGGCAGCAGTGCGTCAGGGCGTTCCTTCTCGATGATCTTGGCCACGAGTTCCGGTGTGATCGGCTCGATATAAGTCGCGTCCGCCAGATCAGGGTCGGTCATGATGGTTGCCGGATTCGAGTTTACCAGGATGATGCGGTAACCCTCTTCGCGCAGAGCTTTGCAGGCCTGGGTGCCGGAATAATCGAATTCACAGGCCTGTCCGATAACGATCGGACCGGCACCAATGATCAGGATGGAAGAGATATCTGTGCGTTTTGGCATCTCGGCTCGCAGCTCGAAGCGGCCAATCCGGATAAGCGAAGCGCGCTATTCGGTCTGGCTCGATCTTAAAGTGAATGACAATGTTGGCTGAGCGCGTCTTATATGGAAAAGCGCGGCACTAGGAAACCCCGGTAGAGCGACAAGTCGACGTTTTCTGACCGGGAATGCAGAGTTTATTCCGCTTCAGCGGTTTCAAGAGACAGGGGGGTGGTGCTTTGGCCGTCAAAATCGCCGATTCCTTCCGACAGCGCATAGCATGCCAAACGAATGGATTTGGGGATTTCTACCGGTCGGCCGTCGCGATTGCCTTTTTCATAATACTGGATCATTCGCTTTTTCAATCCCAGCCGATCCGCCGCATCTTTCTGCTTCAAACCGAGTTGCCGTCGCCAGTGACGGAATTGTTGCGGGGTCATCCCTTTAGAGTGGGTATCAGACTTTGATTCGGCCATATTTCATTTATTCCGGAGTATCTTGGATCCGTTCTGCCATCGCCGGCTGTGCGCACGCCAACTTTCTGACAAAAATAACCTGAAATGCCACTTGTCAATCAAGAAGTGCACAATGTGCTACTTTTTAAGCGGCTATGCAGTACTGAGAAGCAAGAATCACCTGATGGACCAGGCCTGGTGTTCAAGATCCGGACGGTTCGGGCTGCGTTGCTTACCTTGGTTGTGATTTTTTTCGGTACCGTGACCCAGAAAGCACAGTTGAGTGAAAATACACTTATAAATTGTATTATTAATTCGAAACTATCTACATTTCCCGGACGTTGGGGAAGGGGCGGATAAATGTACTTATATACATATTACCTATGTGGGTCTGGTATACTGTAATAAATATCAGTGTTAAGTTTTGAAAATCCAAGATTTTTCCGACAGTTGGGTGCCGCTGAGTTAAAATTAGTTACTCGGGACACTCGAACTAAAGGAAAAAATATCTATTGCGGTGCCATTATCGATAATTAATATTTATACCGCACTTTGCGGGCGCTTGCCTGTCTTATTATTCCTAGTTGTATGCGCTGTGAGCCAAAAAGACAGTTTTAATGTTCCCTGGACTGATGTTTTTGCGGATTGTCACAAACAATTACAATTTTTGCGTGGATTTCAACTGTCAATCCAGTGTAATAGTCTAGCGGCTTAGCTTAAGACTAAGTTAGCGTCGGGGGTTTCCAGGGTCGAATGCAATTGCATCGAACCTAAGGGAAGTGCAGACGCGATGCTGGTGGGACCTGAGGACCTGTTGTGGGGACAAGAAATCAGGGGTGTCGCAATGCCTGGCCGGACTCGGAACAAAAAAAGACAAGATCGGGCTTATAACTATGAACAACCTTGCTACCAAAATGGTCGTGATTCCGGACATCGCCGGTCCGGGACAAGACGTGGTTTTGGATGATCGAGCTCTCGCAATTTCGGAAATGTCTGAAAGGTTCAACGTAACCCTCAGGACTTTGCGGTTTTACGAAGAGAAAGGTCTTCTCAATCCCGTTCGCAAAGGGGCTCGCCGTTTTTACGGTGCGCGGGACGTATCTCGCATGCGGGTTATCCTGCAGGCGAAAAAGATCGGTTTGACCCTGGCGGAAATCCGCCGCGTCATCAAATTGGTCGAAGGAAATACCAATCGTACTGATCAATTCAAAGAACTTCAGGAAATCTGCAAAGGGCAGCAGGAAATCCTCGTTGAGCAAAAACAGATGCTCGACGAGCAAATTACTGAGGTTGATCAGATCCTCACGATGTTTGACGAGCTGCTGGCTTAAGTCAAACTGATACGAGTAGTAAAAAAATCCGGCGCATTCTGTGCGCCGGGTTTTTCGTGCGCAATCGCGCAAGTTTCCGGATCATGGGCCCACGCCCCTGTCGGTGAGCGAGGGACCCGGGCAGCTGCATCAGGCTGATACGCGGCTTTCCATCAGATCGGTAAAACGCTTGAACAGGTAATGGCTGTCGCGCGGTCCCGGCGAAGCTTCCGGATGGTACTGGACCGAAAAGACCGGTTTGTCCTTCATTGCCAGGCCGCAGTTGGATCCGTCGAACAGGGAAACGTGGGTTTGCTCGACATTCTCCGGCAGGCTGTCGGCGTCGACCGCGAAACCGTGATTCATCGACGTGATTTCAACCTTGCCGGTCGTGTGGTCGAAAACCGGGTGGTTTGCGCCATGGTGCCCCTGGTGCATTTTCACGGTCTTACCGCCCAGCGCCAGAGCCAGCATCTGATGTCCCAGGCAGATACCGAATGTCGGGACGCCTTTTTCGACAACTGTCCGGATCATGTCCACCGAGTAAGACCCTGTGGCTGCCGGATCTCCGGGGCCGTTCGACAGAAACACGCCATCGGGATGATGCGCCAGAACATCGTCCGCAGTTGCAGTTGCCGGTAGCACTGTTACGTCACAGCCGGCGTCGGTAAGGAGGCGAAGAATATTGCGTTTGACGCCGAAATCGATGGCGACGACCTTGAATTTGCCACCGGTCGCGTCTGCAAAACCCTTGTCCCATTGCCAAGTGGTCTGGGTCCAGGGGTGTGACTGAGTGGTCGAGGCGTCCTTGGCCAGATCCATTCCAACCAGGCCCGGCCAGTTGGCTGCGGCCGTTTTCAGGCTGTCCAGATCGAACTCGCCATCGGGCGAATGGGCGATGACCCCGTTGGGAACACCCTTCTCACGGATAAGTGCCGTCAGTGCGCGTGTATCCACGCCGCTGATGCCGATCATGTTGCGGCTCTTGAGCCAAGCGTCGAGGTGCTTCGCGGCCCTGTAGTTGGCCGGATCCGTGATGCTGGCCGCCAGAACCACACCGCGAATGCCGCTGTCGGCGGCCATGTTGACGGTCTCAATGTCTTCGTCGTTGGCGCCGACATTGCCGATATGCGGAAACGTGAACGTGATGATCTGACCGGAATAGGACGGGTCGGTCAGAATTTCCTGATATCCGGTCATGGCCGTATTAAAGCAAATTTCACCAACGGCTTGTCCCGTTGCACCGAGGCCTTGTCCCTCGATAATGCTGCCGTCGGATAGCACAAGCAGGGCGGTCGCCGGGGTCTCAGACCATGCGTCTGCAGTCGTCATGTCTTGTATCCAGAGTTTGTTGGTGACATCATGCGCTGCAGGAGAGGCGTCTTAGGCAGGCTGAACGCCTGCAGTTGGCCGCCTGCATTAAGCGCGAGACTCTATGGGAAGCGGCTGGGATCGTCAACATTGATCCTCTGAAAAAAGATCTTTAAAAATCAATAGCTTGACTGAGCAGCGCGAAAGGGTGTCTATGCGCCCTCGGCTCAGCACGGCAGGGGTGGGGTAAACCATGCGCGACGAGATGCGCGAAAGAATCAGCACTGCTTTGAAATTGGCGCAAGACGAAGGCGACAAGCGCAGATGCGCGACCCTGCGCCTGGTGCAAACGGCAGTGAAAGATCGTGAGACCGCAGCGCGCGAGCACGGAAAAGACGGTGTTGATGAAAATGAAGTGATTGAAATCCTTCAGAAAATGATTAGTCAGCGGGAAACTTCCGCAAATGAATTTGAAGCTGGAGGTCAGCTCGATCTGGCAGAGCAGGAACGTAATGAGCAGGAAATCATCCGTGAATTTCTTCCCGTTCAACTCAGCGACGAGGAAACAAAAGCACTTTGCGAAGCGACCGTGAAAGAAATCGATGCGCAAGGTCTGCGGGACATTGGCCGTTGTATGAGTGAGTTGAAAAGTCGCTACAAGGGACAGATGGATTTTGTGCAGGCATCCTGTTTCGTAAAGGACATGCTGCGAGCGGACGGCAATGACCATACCCCGAACGGTGCCGATGATATCGCCCAAAATTGAGGGTTTTCTGCCCCTAGACTATGGTGCCGCAGGCAATCCCGTATCCAAATAACTATCAACAGGTCATCCAAGGTGCCTTTCGCTTCAGTGTTAACACTGGCGTGTGGTGTCCAGACCTTCTATTTTGACAGACTGTCCTGCCGGGTGTGGACCGTACCGACAGGAATACGCTCAACTTCACTAGGGACTGCCCGTATTCAATGCGTTTTGAACCGCGCCTTCTTGATGAAATTCGCGCCCGGCTGACACTGTCGGAGATTGTCGGGCGTCGCGTCACCTGGGACAGGCGCAAGACGCAACCCGGAAAGGGGGATTATTGGGCGTGCTGCCCTTTCCATCAGGAAAAAAGTCCGAGCTTCCATGTCGACGACAGGCGAAATCGTTACAAGTGTTTCGGTTGCGGGGCTTCGGGCGACCATTTTACCTTCCTGTGTGAAACGGAAGGCTTGAGTTTTCCGGAATCCGTTGAACGTTTGGCCGAACAGGCAGGTGTTGCGATGCCTGCACCGGATCCGCAGGCCGCCAGGCGCGAGAAGAAGCGCGCGGGGCTGGCAGATATCTGCGAGATGGCGGCACGGTTCTTTCAGGCCGAGTTTGCAGGACCGCGCGGTGAGGGCGCACGCAGCTACACGTCCAAACGAGGGTTGTCTGCCGCAACACTCACAGAATTCCGCTTTGGATTTGCCCCGGAAAGCCGAAATGCATTGAAAAGTTTCCTGGCAGCGCGGGACGTTCCGGAAGCTGCCATGATCGAGGCTGGCCTTGTCATCAAGCCGGATGACGGACGGCCTTCTTATGACCGCTTTCGCGGCCGGTTGATGATCCCGATCCAGGATGACAGGGGACGGGTTGTCGCGTTCGGCGGGCGAACGCTTTCACCGGAGGGACAGCCAAAATACCTGAATTCGCCGGAAACCCCTCTCTTTCACAAAGGCATCATGCTGTTCAATGCTCACCGGGCACGCGAACCCGCCTTCAAGGCTGGGGAAGCTGTTGTCGTCGAAGGGTATCTTGATGCGATCGCCCTTTGGCAGGCCGGCATCCATCATGTGGTTGCCTCGCTTGGCACCGCATTTACGGAAGACCAGGTTCTTCGGCTTTGGAAAATTGCGCCTGAACCGGTCATCTGCTTCGACGGCGACGCAGCAGGCGTTTCGGCTGCGCACCGGGCGATTGACCGGATCTTTCCGGTCTTGAAAAGCGGTTACTCGTTTCAATTCAGCTTTCTGCCGGACGGAATGGACCCGGACGACCTGATTAACGAGCGCGGACTGCAAGGGTTTCACGATGAGATTGGCCGCGCACAGGCACTGTTTGAAGTTGTCTGGGACCGGGAGATTTCCGTCTCGCGTCTAGATACGCCGGAACGCAAGGCGGCGCTTGAAAAGCGCTTCGATGATCTGATTGGAACGATCCGTGACGAACGGGTTCGCCGACGTTATCAGCTGGATCTTAAATTCAAGCTGTCGAACCTTTTCTTTGAACAGGCACGGCAGACCAGGCGGGATGGCAAAAAGGGTGCGGAGACGACCTCACCGCTCGGCATCGCGCGCGAAAGAGTGGCGGCAAGCGCCGACTTCGGCACCGAGCGCCTGGTTCTAGGACTTTGCATGCGCTACCCGCATCTTTTCGACCGGAACTTCGAACGATTTTCCAGGCTGCCGTTTGCCAACGAATTGCATGGGCAACTTCGGGACATTCTCTGCCGTATTGTGGATGACCTGGAAGCAACGCCGATTGCGGACCTGACAAGCGCCTTCGACGAACCTCTGCGCAACATCATGTATGAGATGATGCTGGAGACGATTGGTCTGCAGGAGCAAAAAAAGGCAGAATTTTCTGCTCTTAATCACCGGTTCCCGCTGCTGAAATCCAATCCGCCGGAGGATTTCGTCGAAGCGGCCTTCCTGCATTTCCTTGATGTTCTGGAGTTGAGCGCGCTTGAAGAAGAGCTTTCTTCGGAACTTGCCACGCCCGATGAGCAGCTTGATGAGCTCGTCTGGAACAGGATACAGGCGCTGACAAAGGACCTGTCGCGACGGCGAGAGGAATGTGCGCGCGATGAAGCAGATCTTGCCGAAAGGGCCAAAAAGATAAGATCCGCACCGCCGGTCGCCGCTGCAGCCCATTAGGATCTGGATGCCTGTTGGCAGCATCGCTGACATCAGTCGTTTGAAAAAAATGGTTTTACAACAGGGCGGAAGTTGCCGGATTTTCTGCAATTACCCCTAAACGGCAGGCGAAAATCGATAAAAAATGCATTTTCCAATTGACCGATGACGAATCACACTTGCGAATCGCGCAGGTCGAGCTAAATAGAAGTTTTGCAGCCCTCAAGAGTCGCAGCTTAAAAGCCTGCTAGCGGCAAATAGTCTGATAAACGCTGCAACCCGTTAGAATACCTCTCCGGCAGTCGTCAATTCGATTGCCAATAATAAAGGCCGTGTACTGCGTCGATGCTGAATATTGTCACTGTCGATAAGTGTACGGTTAATTGGGACTTAAGGGACACGGCTTACAAACCTATCCACAGTGATTCTTTCAGACGCCGCCGCATCTCATGCTGGCGCGCTGAGGGCGAATTGGGTTGAAGCTAAACAAGGGCGCGGCGTGGCCGGACCGGCCACGAACTGGAGCACGATATGGTAGCCAAAGCGACACAAGCAGACGACGCACAGGAAACAAGCGCGGACGGCCCCGATGGTCCGCTGCTGGACCTGTCGGATGCCGCTGTCAAAAAGATGATCAAGGCCGCGAAAAAACGCGGCTACGTCACCTATGACGAATTGAACGAAGTTCTGCCCTCCGAGCAGGTGTCTTCGGAAAAAATCGAAGACACGATGTCGATGCTCTCCGATATGGGCATCAATGTGATCGATTCCGAAGAAGCTGATGACGGCCCGGAAGAGGTCGACGCAGGCGAGCTGGTCACAACCGGCCCAACTGCAGTTGCCAAAACCGGCACGACCAAGGAACCGGCGGATCGCACGGACGATCCTGTTCGCATGTATCTTCGCGAGATGGGGTCGGTTGAACTGCTTTCCCGCGAAGGCGAAATCGCAATTGCCAAGCGTATCGAGGCTGGCCGCGAGGCGATGATCGCAGGGCTTTGTGAAAGTCCGCTGACGTTCCAGGCCATCATCATCTGGCGGGACGAGCTCAACGAAGCTCAGGTCCTGCTGCGCGACATTATCGACCTGGAAGCCACTTATGCCGGCCCGGATGCCAAGGCCGGTCCGGCTGTTGCCAATGACGATGTTGCGCCTGGTGAGGACAAGGAAGAGGAAAAGGCTTCCGATGGTGTCTCCGAGGACGGCGAGAACACCGATGGTGAGAACGAAGAGGACGATGACGAGTTCGAAGCCAACGTTTCACTGTCCGCCATGGAAGCGGAACTGAAACCAGGCGTTCTGGAAACTTTCGACAACATCGCCGACAACTACAAGAAGCTGCGCCGCCTGCAGGATCAGCTGGTGGAAAACAAGCTGGCCAACAGGACGCTGTCTCCGAGCCAGGAACGGCGCTACAAGAAGCTCAAGGAAGACATTGTCGTCGATGTGAAGAGCCTGTCGCTCAACCAGAACCGTATCGATGCTCTGGTGGCCCAGCTCTATGACATCAACAAGCGCCTGATGGGCTATGAAGGCCGTCTTCTGCGCCTTGCCGACAGCTACAATGTCGATCGTTCCGACTTCCTGAAGCAGTATCAGGGCGCGGAACTCGATCCCAACTGGCTGCGCAAGGTGGCGAACCTTTCCACCCGTGGCTGGAAAAACTTCATCGCCAAGGAAAAAGAGACCGTTCGCGAGCTGCGTCAGGAAATTCAGACACTGGCAACCGAGACCGGCCTCGAAATCACGGAATTCCGCCGCATCGTCGCGATGGTACAGAAGGGCGAACGTGAAGCGCGTATCGCCAAGAAGGAAATGGTCGAGGCAAACCTGCGTCTCGTGATTTCCATTGCCAAGAAATATACCAACCGCGGCTTGCAGTTCCTGGATCTCATCCAGGAAGGCAATATCGGCCTGATGAAGGCGGTGGACAAATTCGAATACCGGCGCGGTTACAAGTTTTCCACCTACGCGACATGGTGGATCCGGCAGGCGATCACCCGATCGATTGCCGACCAGGCTCGTACCATCCGTATTCCGGTGCACATGATAGAAACGATCAACAAGATCGTTCGGACCTCGCGCCAGATGCTGCACGAAATCGGACGCGAACCGACGCCGGAAGAGCTGGCTGAAAAGCTGCAGATGCCGCTGGAGAAGGTCCGCAAGGTTCTGAAGATTGCCAAGGAACCGATCTCTCTTGAAACGCCGATTGGCGACGAGGAAGATTCACATCTGGGTGACTTCATCGAGGACAAGAATGCGGTTCTGCCGATTGACGCGGCGATCCAGTCGAACCTTCGTGAAACCACCACACGTGTGCTGGCGTCGCTGACACCTCGTGAAGAACGCGTCCTGAGAATGCGTTTCGGCATCGGCATGAACACCGACCACACATTGGAAGAAGTTGGTCAGCAGTTCTCGGTGACCCGCGAGCGTATCCGCCAGATCGAGGCGAAAGCACTCAGAAAGCTGAAGCACCCGAGCCGGTCGCGCAAGCTGCGGTCCTTCCTGGACAGCTAACGGGCAGTTTGACCGCGAGAATTGGAAGATATGAAAAACCCGGCAGCGTGCCGGGTTTTTTGTTGCTAGACTAATAAGCTGAATTTGATCGCAAATTTCTTTCCAGAGGCATTCTTTTGGCCATAATTGCGGATATGGAAAGGCCGATGGAAGAGGCGCAAGCGGACGATCGGCGGTTTTTTGTCTGGGGGCTGGCAATTTCGTTGGCCCTGCACGCGCTTGCCGGATTGCTGCTGATTGATCGGATCTCCGGGTACGAGACGACGCCGTTGCAGACGCCGATCGAAGTGGAACTTGTGCCCCCGCCTCCACAAGAGGAACCAGCGCAGGACGAACCTCAGGAAGAAACCGAACAGGCTCAGGCTGAAGAGCCAGAGGAATCTGAAGAGGTTGAGGAAGCGCCTGTAACGCCGCCTTCATCGCAAGAACTGGCCCAAGCCGAAGATGAGCCGCAAGACGTTCCGATCCTGCAGCCTGTCGAACAATTCGGTGAAGAGGATATCGATGGGCAGAACGTTGAAGAGACAGACCCTGTCGAAGAAGCTGAAACTGAAGTGCCTGCTGATCCGGAGGAGCCAGAGGAGGCGGATAACGCCGTGCCTGAAGTGCCTGTAGACGAGCCGCAGGAGACAGATATCGCGCCGGAGGAACCAGTCGAGGAACCACAAGAGACGGAAACCGACGCCGAGAATATCGAAGACACAGAAACTGCGGAGAGTACTCTCCCAGAGCCAGAGCCAGAGCCAGAGCCAGAGCCAGAGCCAGAGCCAGAGTTGAGCGATGAAACTGAACTGGTTGACGATCTTGGTGTTGTGCCGGGACCGGGCGGAGATCCGATCCCGCGGTTGAAACCGGAAACCCTGATTGCTGAGACAGGTGCGGAAAGTGAACCGGAAGCCGATGCGGAGGAACAGTCTGCAGAGGAAACCGGCGAAGAACTCCAAGACTTCGGCACAGTTGGACGGATCGAAACCGCCACAACTCCGGCACGCAAGCCTGAGCCGCCGGTGGTAACGGCAAGAGCGCCGAACCAGGGGCAGCAGGCCGCACCCCGAAGAACGGATCTGCTGCCGGCACGGGAGTTTTATTCTCGCGATATCCTGGACGATTCCCGGACGCAAACAGCAATGAGGGGCATGTCGCCCGGAGAGCGACTGAACCTTCTATGTATGACCGAACTGCGAGCGCAGTTGACAGTTGCCAGTCCGGCACCTCCCGAACTCCTACCCTCTTTCCGACCGCAGCCGGGCAGGGTTCTCGAGCCTGGGAGAGCAGCCTTCCGCAGTCTTGGCCGCTGGTTCGATCTTGCTTTCCGGTGCGAAGTCGACAGCCGTGTAACAAGAGTGGAAAAATTCGCTTTCAAGATCGGCGCGCCGATCCCGCAGTCAGAGTGGCTGGAACGCGGGCTGACGGGGTTTTAGAACGCATCCAATGAATGCTTGGGCACTTGCGATGATCTGGCAACGCGCGCGACTGAGTGCGATGGTGTGCATCGCTGAAAGGACGCGGCGCATTTGAGTCTTGAGGGCGTCGGAAAGCTCGCCCGTATATCAATACGGGCTTCGCTTCCCTCCTGCTCACGACTCAAATGCAACACACGCCGCGCCCGAAACCAATTCCTCCACACGACCTAGTCCGCTGGCTGTTATCAGAACTCATCTGCAAAATTGAACGAGCCTGGATGCATGGCTTCGGTCATGTTCATCGTGTTTACCTGAAACGGGGAGCTGCTGCCGGTGTATTCGACGTCCAGAATGGCACCGCGCCAATCCATGAGGCGGGCAGTCAATGCCCATTTGTTTGCAGAATGTCGCAGAGCAGGTGGTGTCTGACAGGCAGAGCGGAGTGTGTCGAGGGATTGGCCGCCGGGAGCCAGATAGGTTTTCAGGATACTTTCCGGCCAGCTTGCAAAACCCGGCTCACACAACAAGACACGCGGATCATACAATAGTGCTGTCAGCCGCTGAGACAGGATGCCGGCCGTTTCAGAGGCCCCCAGGTCGGGTTCAACCAGGTCACGGTTTAGAATCGAGACATTCGCCGGCTTGTTGAGCGAGAACCAAGTGTCTCCGGTCGGGCTGGCAAATACGCGGGATTCCGCTGTGCTGGGATCGACAATCCAAACCAGTTTGTGCGGTTTGTAGATTTCAACCTGATCGGTCCAGTCACGAATAAACAGATCGGTGGCAAAGTGAATGTTGTGGTTCTTGAGTATCAGAATAAGACCTGGCGGAAGTTCTTGAGGAGACATTGCGGACAATCCAAATAGAAGCGCGAAGACAGATATTAATCGGGTAGAGCGCATGGTCAGTCGGGGTCAATGACAATGGCATTCGGGTTATACCGGTTGTTGAAATCGCTCTCGCTCATTCGACGTGGCTGCCCATTGTAGGTGGGGGCTGGGTCCATCACAACAAACGTCCTGTTTCCATTTGCATCCGTTTCGACATTGGAAACGGCAACCCTGTGTCCGGGGTTTGTAAATCCAACCATAACCGGATCGCCACCTGCAGTGAGGTTTTCTATGTCATCCAGTGTCTGGTTGTTGCGAACCGTCACCGGAACGCCGTGATTTTCCAATAGCTGTTCAGCGAAAGCCGGGTTGATCGGCTGGGTCTCGAAATTGTGGTCCGGACGGTTCATGATCTGGCGCATCTCGTCTCGGAGAACTTCCTCGGGTATGTCGACACCGGTGTAGTAACGGATCATGTTGCGTGAGGTCGCAATCACGCAGGAATTCGACTGCTCCTGTGCGCTGAAGTTGTCGAGATTGCTTTGCTGGTGAGTTGCGCCTTTCCCCTGCATGCCAATCAACACTGTAGGAAATCCGGTTACGATTGTTCCGCCCTTGCCCGTCAGGTCGGTCATGCGGGCTGCGGGCATGCCTTCCGCCAGCACATTCCAGGCTCCGGTGACGATGGGATCTCCACCAATCGGTGGGGGAGGGCCGACACAGACGCACAGGTCCGTGACCCGCGCTTGCGGCATTTTTCCAGTCCACACCGTCCAGGCGCATTTCCAGGCAATTGGCGCAGGCACACCCATGCACATGGGGCACGTGTGCATATCGGTGAGGCGGGCTGCGGGAAATCGCATGAAATTGTCCGTTGCTCGTTAGGTCAATCCCGAAATTCTCTGACGGCCTCCGGTTTTCGTCAATGCCGCTACGTCACACTTTACCTGTTCTTGTAAGCGCGGGAGGCTGGTGCCTGTCTGCCTCCTCGATGAGGGAGATGAAATTGTTTGGTTGTGCACCATTGACTCAGCACGCATTGCGTTTTTCAATTAATGGTAGTGTATACGTTGTAATTCATTGAGAGGAATGCCGAGAGGGGGCTATGGGCTTTTACAACACGGTTACGCCGTATTTACTCAGCTTGCTGCGATTCATATCAGGGCTTGTGTTTCTGCAGGCCGGTACCAGCAAGTTTCTGAACTTTCCACATAGCGAATATTCCGGAACTCCGGCGATGAGCCTGGACGGTGTTGCTGGAATGATCGAGCTTGTTTGTGGTGTCCTGATCTCCGTTGGTCTTCTGACAAGACCCGCAGCGTTCCTGGCCTCCGGAACCATGGCTGTAGCCTATTTTCTGGTTCTTGCACCGAAAGGGTTTTTCCCGATGCTGAATGGTGGAGACAGCGCCATCCTGTTCTGCTTTGTGTTCCTCTTCCTGGCGGGAGCCGGTGGTGGACCTTTGAGCCTGGACAGGTTTCTTTTCGGGAAACGGTCCTGGGTGGAAAAGGTCGCTTAGGCTGGTTCCGTCAGCGCTTCGGTGGGACGTATGTCGTCTTCCATGCGTGCAAGACGTCGCCGCAGGACAAGCATGGCGCACGCGGGCAGGAGTGCCAGAACGGCGTTCACACAAAAGACCGAGGCACCAGAGCGCGCGACCGATTCACTGGTCATCAGGGCGGTGTCCTCCGGTGAAACCAGTCCGGTCAAAACTGCGACAAGCCCCGTCAGTCCTCCTCCGATGGCGATGCCGGCGGAGGAAAGCGTTGGCAATATGCTTGATACGAGATCCCGCTCCTGTTCCTTGGCGGTGTACATCAATGATCGAAGCAGGATCTGGTTGCTGAGACCGTGACCCGCTCCGGCGACGATGGCCGCGAAGGCATAGGTTGGCAAAGATGCGGTCGCAATTGCCACGGAGGTCAATACCATCCCTGCAACGATCAGAAAGGGACCGACAGCGAGATATGTCAGTTCTCGTTGTCTGGAGGGTGCACGGGAAGAGATCCAGGCAAAGAATGACCAGGAAAAGGCCAGACTGGCGGCGACGTAACTTGCCTGGGTCACGCTGAGATCCCAATAGACCTGTCCAAAGGTCGTGATGAAAACTGCGCGGACGGCGGCCGCGACAGATATCAGGAATACGATCCAGGTTCCCAGCCCGATAACTGTTTGAACCCTGAACGCATTTTTGGGAAAGAGGCGCTGCATGCTGCTTCGGTCGATCTTTATCAAAACCGCCGCTGCTCCAAGACCGGTCAGGATAGTCGCCGCGAGCGGCAGTGGTTGATGAATCTCGCCGATCATCGTCAACAGCAAAATGCTGACGATCAAAAGTGCAAAGCGCAAAACCAGGCGATGTCTGGTTTCAACTCCTCGAAGCACTGGGTTTGAATTTGCCGGGCGGGATTGCGAAGGAAGGGCGGTGTTCATCAGCAGGAACAACAGAACGACCAGCGGAATGTTGACAAGAAACGCCGCACGCCAGGACCAGAGTTCTGTCAGCAATCCCGCAGAGACAGGTCCGACCCCTGCAGACAATGCCCAAACTCCGGCCAGCAGCGCGAAAACACGTGGGGCGATGTTGCTGGGAAAAAGATCGGGGATCAGCGAATAACAAAGAGCGACGATCATACCTTCGCCAAATCCCTGTATCGCGCGACCGGCAATCAGGCCTTCAAGTGATGTGCTGAGACCTGCGAGAATTGATCCTGTAGCGAGAAAAGACGTTGCGATCAGAAAAGGAAGCCGGGCTCCCAATCGGACCTTGGCCGCACCCGTCAGGCAACCGGCCAGAATCGCCATCATTTCGAAAGAACTGAAGACCCAGAAAGCAC
>NZ_JAILWL010000149.1 GCF_025698965.1 Roseibium sp. | reverse complement strand
TCTCCAATAGACGGAAACCGTCATTCCCCTGCCTGCGGTAGGGCTTTGGACTGTTGCCGACTTTTGACATTTTTGTTCAAACCGATCAGGAAATCTCCCCTGGAACCACTCAGGTGGTGACCGGGCCAGATTTCCAATTCGTTTGTCATGTCTCCTTTCGGATGTTCCTTGAAGATCCTATTGCGCACTGATTTGCCAATCCGGCGGCGACCCATGCCGAAGACGTCACACATGGCACCTCGGGACAGAAGATGAGCTTCCGCACCGTGTAGCCTGTGCGATACATAGGCATTTAGGTGCAGTCCAATTGCGTCGGCAATCTTCCTCACTTTCGCGCGGTCGTGCCCCTTGCCTACAAGATGATGTTTGCAGCGCTCCGCGCCGTAAACGACAAAGCAGCAATCCTTGGGTTCTGACGTTCGCCCGCGTGCGAGACCGACATCGTGGAGGATTGCAGCGGCAAACAACATCTCCCGGTCGACATCCAGATTTCGGTATCCGCCAAGAAGCATTGCCCAATAGTAGGTTCGCCAACTATGGCGCATCAATTCCAGGCTCTGAACATTATCCGCAAAATCAAATGCATCCCGCACCAAGGGCGTGTCGGGAGGCTGCAATCCATCCAGATCGACACCGTAGGCATTGATCAGGCCCAACCTGTCGAACACAGCATCTCTCGCCTCCAAAATGGAAATCCGTGCAAGGTTCAAGAGAACTTGGAGTTTTTCACCGCGCGTCAGGCGTCCCTTACCAAATTGGCCCGAGCGCTTGCCCCATGCCACGGTTCCCAAAGCTGCATTTTTTTCCGGCATCTCGAAAACGTCTCCATAACTCTTTTTTGTACCATATCGCACAAAAATAGACATGTCGAACTTTTTATGCGAAACGGTAAAAAATGAAAACAGAGACCAAACGTGGTCGTCCACGTAAATTTGACGAGGATGAAACACTCGACCGGATCATGTTGCTGTTCTGGAAGAACGGTTATTCGGCAACAAGCCTCGATCAGATCGCTGAAACAACCGGCCTCAACCGGCCGAGCCTCTATGCTGCATTTGGCAGCAAGAAAGCCATGTATCTCAAAATCATCGAGAGATTCGCTGACCGCATGCATACCTATTTAAGGCAAGCGGGTATGGAAACTGAAGGGGCGGCACCAAGACTCAAGGCGATCATGGCGGCAGCCATCGAACTTTATACCGGACAAACTGAGTTGAACGGTGCGCCTTACGGTTGCCTGGCAATATCAACCCTGCAAAGCGAAGCAGTGGAAGACGCTGACTTCCGACAAGCCCTGGATAGGGTAATCACGCGTATGGACAAGGGTATTGCAAGCCTGATCCGGCATGAAACACGAGATTCGCTGACCGAAAACGAAGTCAGGGAAGCGGCTCAACACCTCGCTTTGATCTTGCACGGTCTTTCCATTCGCGCTCGCGCAGGAGAAAACCCGGAAGCCTTAAAGATCCTCGCGGAAAGCGCAGTCGACAAGATTCTGCCTGGCACCTCGCATGGCTAGCCTAAAGTGAATTGTGCAATTCAAGCGACCATTTCAGCGTCGTTGGCAATGGGGTCCATAAACCGGTTTTGACCCCGGCTTCCCGCAACATTCGTGCTGTCCACGTATTACAGCCCATGAAAGCGTTGAAACCGCCGTTCGCCGGAAAGAATACATCATGTGCATCATATGCCGCGCCTGCGATTGCACGTGGACTTTCACCGTTCTTCTTTTGAAAACTCTTTTGAATTTCAGTCAGCAACTTCGCAAAGTTGCTATCTGTCAGATCAATGGCCTGAACATCGTTCGCGTCTGGTGGAATATTCCCCGCCCTGCGAACATGCATTACCGACCGATCCCAAGTGAGTGCATCCAGAACGGGTTTGGCCCTTAGGTCTGCCCAGGTCGGTGTTTCGATATAAAATGAGCGGCTGCCCCATCCCAGAATGATCCAGAAAACTCCGGGGTGATCGAGTTCCAGTCCTTCTGCGGATACAAAGGACAGGGATTTCAAAACATCAGCATCTGCCGGAAGTGCGATGTCCGTATGGATCGGGTTGGACAAGACCAGAATACGCCTGGTGACTGCTTTTGTATCCTGATCGCCGGCCTGCGATGAAATCGTAAAAGGCCTCGGCACGAGCGTGCCGAGGCCTATTCCAACAGATACGAGCAAGACAACAAAAACGACCCCAAGAAGTATCCCGCGGAATATTCGTGTCATCTTTTCTGTATCATTCCCTGATCAGTGATGCAGGATCTGGCTAAGGAACAATTTCGTGCGTTCGTGCTGCGGATTGGTGAAGAACGGCTCTGGCTCGTTCTGCTCGACTATCTGTCCGGCATCCATGAAGATCACGCGGTTTGCGACCTTACGGGCAAAACCCATTTCGTGAGTCACGCACAGCATGGTCATGCCTTCTTCCGCAAGACCAACCATGACGTCCAGCACTTCCTTGATCATTTCCGGATCAAGCGCGGATGTCGGCTCATCAAACAGCATGATTTTTGGGCTCATGCAGAGCGAACGGGCAATAGCCACACGCTGTTGCTGACCACCGGAAAGCTGTCCGGGATACTTTAATGCCTGCTCAGGGATCTTGACGCGCTCGAGATAGTGCATCGCGATCTCTTCAGCTTCCTTTTTCGGCATCTTGCGCACCCAGATCGGAGCCAGCGTGCAGTTTTCAAGAATTGTCAAATGCGGGAAAAGATTGAAGTGCTGGAAGCACATACCGACTTCACGGCGAATCTCGTCAATCTTTTTCAGATCGTCGGTCAGTTCGATGCCATCCACCATGATCTGACCGGCCTGGTGTTCTTCCAGTCGGTTGATGCACCGGATCATAGTGGACTTTCCTGATCCGGAAGGACCACAGATAACGATACGTTCTCCCCGCATCACTTTCAGATTGATGTCACGCAATACGTGGAAATCACCGTACCACTTGTTCATGGTCTTGATTTCGATCGCCACGTCCGTGTCGGAGATCTTCATCTTCGAACGGTCGGCGGCAAGCTCTTCCGCGTTTACAGCATTCTCAGTCATGAGTTCTTTACTCCAGAAATTCGTGAAGCCGGGGCGCTGCGTTCAACCCGCGCGCCCCGGAAACAAGGCTTTAACGTTTGTGTCCCGTATGCAGCTTCTTCTCCATGAATATGGAGTAGCGTGACATGCCGAAGCAGAAGACGAAAAACACAATCGCCGCAAAGAGATACCCAGTATGGCCTTGGCTAGGCGTCGACCAAGTCGGATCTGTAAAGGACGACTGAATCTGGCCGAGAAGGTCGAACATGCCGACAATCAGAACCAGGGTCGTATCCTTGAAAAGTCCGATGAATGTGTTGACGATACCAGGGATCACCAGCTTCAGCGCCTGCGGCAGAATGATGAGATACATCATCGGCCAGAAACGCAGTCCCAGAGCCATGGCCCCTTCATACTGTCCCTTCGGGATTGCCTGCAAACCACCGCGAACGACCTCTGCCATGTAAGCCGCAGAGAACAGCGTCACACCGATAAGCACACGCAGCAACTTGTCGAACGTCACTCCTTCCGGCAGGAAGAGCGGCAACATCACTGAAGACATGAAGAGAACGGTGATCAGCGGAACGCCACGCCAGAACTCGATAAAGATAATCGAGACCAGCTTGATGATCGGCATTTTCGAACGGCGACCAAGAGCCAGCGCGATGCCGAGCGGCAAAGATGCAACAATCCCTGTCACGGCAATGACAAGTGTCACCAGAAGACCACCCCAGACGGCTGTCTCAACGATCGGCAGGATAACCGTACCGCCGATAACCAGACCGGTCAGCAGGAAGTAGGCTACGATCGGAAAGATCACCAAAAAGAGGATTGCGTTGGTGCGCTTGTACGGCGCGCTTGGGATTGCAAGCGGCACGAGCAACAATGCGAACAGAGCATAGACAATGTTCACACGCCAGACTTCATCGGTCGGATACCGGCCATAGATGAACTGTGGAAAATAAGCTTCCACATAAGCCCAGCAAGCTCCGCTGTGCCCGCCGTCCTGAGGCAGGCAGGCTTCACGATTGTCACCGGTCCAAACCGCATCAATGAACGCAAACTGGATAAAGGGTGCGATGATTGAGTAGGCGATCAGAATACCGACAACCGTCAGAGCCGTGTTGCCAATTGACGAAAACAGGTGCTGCCGCATCCAGCCTATGACACCGGTGGTCGAGACCGGCGCCGGCAGAAGCGGCGCCTCCTCGGTTCTTATATGAAACATGCTTTGGTTTGACATGATGTGCGCTCCTTACCGTTCCACGAGCGCCATGCGCTGGTTGTACCAGTTCATGAATGCCGAAGTGATCAAGCTGAGCGACAGATAGACCGCCATCCAGATGCCAATGATTTCGATGGCCTGACCGGTCTGGTTCAGAACGGTACCACCAACAGAAACAAGATCCGGGAAAGCGATCGCCACAGCAAGTGACGAGTTTTTGGTCAAGTTCAGATACTGACTGGTCAGCGGCGGGATGATCACGCGCATTGCCTGCGGAATGATCACCAGACGCAAGGTCGGCCCGTGACGAATTCCGAGTGCGTGTGCAGCTTCCGTCTGACCGTGACTGACCGCCTGGATACCTGCACGAACGATTTCCGCAATGAACGATGCGGTGTAGATCGACAACGCAAGCGTCAAAGCAAGAAATTCAGGGATCAGGTTGAACCCAACATTGAGTTCAAATCCACGCCGAAGCATCGGTCCGGTTTCAACAAAGTTCGGATGTTCCAGTGTCATCGGCATACCGGTAACCAGATATGTGATGACAGGAAGTCCAATGATCAGACCGAGCCCGGTCCAGAGCATCGGGAATTGCTGTCCAGTTGCGTCCTGACGCTTGCGTGCCCATCTTGCGATCAGATAGGTCGCGACAATGGCGATTATCAACGCATATCCGATGAATTCGGCACCGGGTTCCCAGATCGGCTTGGGACCACGCAAACCTGCGATGTTCAGGTGAAAGTAGTCGAATAGGAAGGACCACTTGTCCCGTTTTCCGGGAACGGCGCGAAGCACCGCGAAGTACCAGAAAAAGATCTGCAGCAGCAGTGGCACATTCCGGATCAGTTCCACATAGCAGTAAGCCAGCCGACTGATCACGAAGTTGTTGGACAACCTAGCGATCCCGACGACGAACCCAATCAAGGTCGCCAGGAAGATGCCGACAACCGCCACAAGGAGTGTATTCAGAAAGCCGACGAAAACCGCCTGACCATAGCTCGAAGTCTCCGAGTACGGCGCAAGCGACTGAATGATGCCGAAACCGGCAGTATTTTCGAGAAAACCCCAACCCGAGGCAATGTTCTGCCTTTCCAGGTTGGCGATCGTGTTCGTAACGATGACGTATCCCAGGGTCACCAGCGCGACGATTAATACCAACTGGTAAAAAAGGCCACGGGCTTTGGGATCGTTCAACAGCGAAGCACGCGCCGGCGCCCCCGCCGAGTCCTGCTCCATTACTGACATAGAACCTCGCCCAAGTTTTACGGAAAGAGCCCGGCTCGAAGCCTCTCCTCTTTCACGTCAATAACCGCTTCTGCTGCGCGCTTTCATGCGCGCTCCCCTATCGGCATTTGAAACGGTTTGTTCCCCCCACGCGATAACCGGTATATTCCGGTTTTTAGTGCGTGGAATTAATTGAGGGTTCCGGCAGTGCAAGCCGCCGGAACCCCTAAAATCCTCAGGTTAAGTGAGGATTAGCGAACCGGCGGAGCGTACAGGAAGCCGCCTTTGCTCCACAGTGCGTTCACGCCACGGGAGATGCCGAGCGGAGTGTCCGGACCAACGTTGGCATTGAAGGACTCTTCGTAGTTACCAACATTCTTGATGATGTTGTAAGCCCAGTCATTGGAAACGCCGATGGCTTCACCAAACGCACCTTCAACGCCAAGAAGACGTTTTACGGATGGGTTGTCGGAAGACTTCATGTTGTCGACATTCTCGGACGATACACCAAGTTCTTCAGCGTTGATCATCGCGTTCAGCGTCCAGCGAGCGATGTTGAACCACTCGTCGTCACCCTGACGTACAACCGGACCCAGCGGCTCTTTGGAAATGATTTCCGGCAGAACCATGTGGTCGCCCGGGTTGGTCAGTTTCAGGCGCTGAGCATACAGGCCGGAAGCGTCAGTCGTGTAGACGTCACAACGTCCAGCATCATAAGCAGCAACAACCTCATCGGCTTTTTCGAAAGCGACGATTTCGTACGGCATGTTGTTCGCACGGAAATAGTCGGCAACGTTCAACTCGGTGGTCGTGCCGGTGTTGGTGCATACAGATGCGCCAGACAGTTCCAGTGCGGACGTAACACCCAGGTCCTTGCGAACCATGAAGCCCTGACCGTCGTAGTAGTTCACGCCAGCAAAGTTCAGACCCAGCTGAGTATCGCGGGACATGGTCCAGGTGGTGTTACGGGACAGAACGTCAACTTCGCCGGACTGCAGAGCGGTGAAGCGCTCTTTAGCGGACAGCGGAGTGTACTTAACAGCGGACGCGTCGCCGAATACCGCAGCAGCCATTGCGCGGCAAAGATCAACGTCGAGACCGGTCCAGTTCCCCTGAGCGTCCGGATTGGAAAAGCCCGGGAGACCCTGGCTCACGCCACACTGGATGAAGCCTTTTACTTTGACGTCTTCCAGCGTCGTTGCACCAGCAGCCGTCGTTGCGGCGACGCCCATGGCGGCACCGATTACGAGCGGAAGGATTTTTTTGGACATGGATATGCAGCCTTTATTTGTTACCCATACTTTTTTTTATGTCGAGATAAACCGGAAGAATTCCTCTTCGTCTCACGTTTCGGACGATTGCCAGCCTTTACAGCCGCTTCCTCCAGAAAACTTCGGTTCCACTCAACGATTCCATACGATGGCATTTAACCCCTCGGGTCAAGTACTTGGTGCAGTTATCTCGTCAAATTTCTCTAGCTCGCAGCGAGTTACTGCATTGGGCACTGCACAAACAGCGAACATGTCTAAAACGAAATCAGTCAATGCCTAAAAAGGCTTCAATCCATTTAGCTAGGCCAAATTCTGCGTTAACGATAAAGTTAAAATTCTCCTGAAATTGAGCGTAGAAAAGCTCAACCACAACCAGGTTGCGGGTAAATGCGGTTTGGCTAAAGTGTCAAACACTGACGGGCACTCGCCCGCTTAACTCCCAAACACACCAACGAGCCTTCATGTCCAACACAGAAAACAAGACGCCTCTGAAGCCTGATACGCAACTTGCCCACACAGGTCGGGATTCGCGCGGCTTTCACGGTTTCGTCAATCCGCCAGTCGTCCATGCCTCCACGGTTCTTTATCCGGATGTCAAAACCCTGGTCACAGGGGGACAGACCTATTCTTATGCGCGGCGCGGAAATCCGACAACGGACTCTCTGGAAGGCGCGCTCAAGGAACTTGAAGGCGCGGCTGGCGTAAAGCTGGCCAACTCGGGACTGAATGCCGTTGCGCTGGCAATTCTGTCCTGCGTCAAGTCGGGCGACCACATCCTGATTGCCGATACGTCATACCAGCCAACCAGACATTTCGCCGACACTGTCCTCCCCAATTTCGGCGTGAAAGTTGAGTATTACGACCCGAAGCTGGCGGCAAACATCAAAACACTGTTCCGACCGGAAACGACAGCAGTCTTTGTTGAAGCGCCCGGCTCCCTAACCTTTGAAATGCAAGATGTTCCTGCCATTGCAGCCGTCGCACACGAAATCGATGCCACGGTTCTGATGGACAATACCTGGGCCAGTCCCCTTTATTGCCGCCCCCTGTCCCTTGGTGTTGATCTCTCAATTCAGGCGGGCACGAAATACATCGTCGGTCACTCCGACGCGATGCTTGGGACAATTGCGGCAAGTGAAAAAGCCTGGGACAACCTTCATGCCGTTTGCGGCGCAATGGGCAGTCACGTTGCTCCGGACGACATCTATCTCGGTCTGCGCGGATTGCGAACGCTCTCCGTGCGCCTTGAAAGACATCAACGGAATACATTTGAAGTCCTGAACTGGCTCAAGGATCAACCACAGATCGGCGCGCTCAGATACCCAGCGCTTGAAACAGATCCTGGCTATAAAATCTGGAAACGCGACTTCTCCGGAAGCAGCGGTCTTTGCGGTTTCGACTTCCGCCAGGGCACCACAAAGGAACAGTCTTTTGCGTTCCTTGATGCACTTGAGCTGTTCGGGCTTGGATTTTCCTGGGGTGGCTTTGAAAGCCTTGCTATTCCGGTAAAGCTTAAAGGTTCCCGTAGCGTGACACCTGTCGACGAAGACCGGCATATGGTCCGGCTGCATATCGGCCTGGAAGATCCGGAAGACCTGATCAGGGATATGGACCGCGCCTTGAAAAAGGTCTTTGGATAAGTTGTTCTAAATGCAGCCGGTTCACCCGGCTGTAGTCCTGCCGAAAGTGCTGACGACAAACTGACGAGCTCAGATGGTCGGATCCTGTCGTTTTTCTTTGTGGATCAGCCACAGATTTCGGAAGTAGATCAGAAGCCCCAGCCCCTGCCCCGCGATGAAGACCGGGTCCTGACGCTGTATGGCATAGATCAGCAGCAATGATCCGCCGGCGATGGAAAAGAACCAGAAAGCGACAGGCACAATGGAACGGCCAACCCGCTCCGATGCGATCCACTGAATGACAAATCGCATCATGAACATGCCTTGAGCAAAGAATCCCAGGATGATCCAGAAATCGAACTGTTCTATGAAGACGGTGTATAGCCAGTCAAAAAGAGCGTTCATTGCGCGTGTCCAATTTGTTACGTCGGGTCCGGCACCCGTTACTCAACTCAGATGAATTTCAAGTCGGATTTCAATCAGGTCAGTGGCCGTACTGACGGAATTTTCTTGCGGCGCCGACGGAGCCAAACAGATCGAGGACACCGACCAGTGCCCTGTCGAATATTCCGTATTTCGACGTTCCGTGGCGTCGCTGACGGTCCTGCACGTCGATATGAACGACGCCATATCCCTCGCGGATCACCAGGGCAGGCAGAAAACGGTGCCAACTGTCGAAGTAAGGCAATTGCAGAAACACTTCCCGCCGCAGGGCTTTCAGTCCGCAGCCACTGTCACGGGTGTTGTCCTTAAGGATCGCCCCCCGAAGTTTGTTGGCGAACTTAGAAGCATAGCGCTTCGCAAGGCTTGCTTTTCGTCCGAGCCTCTGACCCGCTGCCAGAGCGGCGGCAGGTCCGGCCTCTTCAAGTGCATCCAAAAGCTTGGGAATATAGGCCGGATTGTTTTCTCCGTCGCCGTCAATTGTCGCCACAACGTCGCCACGGGCATGCTGCACGCCTGTGCGAACCGCGCAGCTTTGGCCGCAGGACATTTCGTGCCTCACGGGCCGCAGCCAGTCGTGGGTTGCTGCATAGTCCTGCAACACTATGTCGGTGCCATCCGATGACCCGTCATCAATAACGATGACCTCGAAGCGCCGTCCCTCGAGCGCTGCTTCAATTTCGTCAAGCAGGATCGGAAGGTTCTGCGCTTCATCCTTGGCTGGCACCACGACGGTGACAGCCAATGACCCCTTGTTGGCTGCCAGGCCTTCCAGATAGCTTTGTGTCATGAACTCGTCCGTTCTGTATCGCCCGCCTCACGGCTCTCCTGCACCACCAGGTCGGCACCCCGCTGACCGCGCAGGACCTGCCAGACCGCACGCGCACAAGCCTTAGCGGATCGGGTATTCATGTTCGGCTCAATTTTGCCGGAAGAAGAAATGTGAAATCCAATTCGCCGTCGCGCCATCGACCTGACGGTGAAGAACGTAAACGCCATGCCAAGCAAAGTGCCTGCGATCACATCGCTGGGATAGTGCGCGCCAACCATGACCCTGCTGAATGCCAACCAGAAAGCCGCAACGATGATAAGCCAGCGATAGGTTGGAAAAATGAACGCAAGCGCAGTTGCAAGCGCTGCCACCGTCGTGGAATGGCCTGAAGGAAAACTTGTATAGGTTCCATCAAAGGCCAGAAAGTCGAAACGCACTGGGCCAACCTCTTCATAGAGCTTGGGACGTGCACGCCCAAGCGACCATTTGAAGGCAATCGCCAGAAGCCCGGTCGCAGCCACCGAATAGAATATGAACGCCGAATAGGTAAAGACCGACCCGATCGCCATACGTAACCGGAATGCGTACTTGCCGGCATCCAACGCCAGCAGTGCGAGGCAGGTGATACCTGTCGACACAAGGATCCAGTCCGCCTTGCCGAAATCCGTGAATGCCCGGAAAGCGGACCGGTATTCCCCGGGCAAGGACCGGAGCCAGGGATAGGTCGGCACATCAAAGGCGACAACGGCGATCCCGACCGTCAGAAGCAAAACTGCCAGGATATCCTGGGGCCGTTGCCCCGGAGGCAACGGATCAAGATTGTGGGTGGCTCGCTCCTTGCGGCCGGAATACAGCAGCGCGGCACGTCGAACATTTCCGCGCATGCGCGCGAGGACCCGCCAGACCTTTTTATTGCTGTTCGTCATTGCCGTTATCTGTACCTGTGACCGAATTTGCGTTCTGATAAAGCGCGATGTCGACGTCGTCACCACCATTGATGTTGAGGCCGTCTACCCTCTTTCGAACCTCCGGCACAAGACCAATCTCCTTGGCAGCGTTCAAAAACGGCTGTTCTTCCCGGCTTTCTATCGCTGCGACCCTGCATATTTCAGGATTTGAACTGTCGGAGTGAGCGAGAAACTCCGCCGCTCCTTTTGGAGAAATTATCCGGGTTTCGGTTCCTTCCAGAAATATGAAACTTGGCTCGTGGAAGCCCGATGTGACCACTTGGCGTGTCGTGCGATCATGGCAACCGGGTATGTCGTCAAGAGCTGCCACTAACCGCGGGCTCACCCAGATTGGCGTGAGCGCCGGCCCGACAAATCCCCATACACCAACTGCAACGAATATGGCCGTCAGGATGACGGCAGGGAACGCATAAAGGGCAGGACCGCGAAGCAGACGCGATGCGGCGGCAATTGCGCAAACAGCACCAAGCGCGACCAAAACAGCTCCGGGAGGCGATGGCCATACACCGAGCACGAACGGCCCAACGAACGCCGCGACAGCCAAACCAACGGCCGGCACAGCCAACAGGATTCCAGCCGTCCAGCGGATCCAGGCCCTGGACTGTGTGCCCGCACCTTCCATCAGAGCAGCAGCAACAGGAAGAGCCAGTGCCGGAAGGAGCGGCATTGTGTAGTGTGGCAGTTTCGTTGAAACGAGTTCGAAAACGATCCAGCTTGGAACGAACCAAGCCAGTGCAAACACGACCAGCGGACTTTTGCGTTCGCGCCATATCAATGGCAACGCAATCAGGAAGAAGGCAGGCAACGGCCAGAACACACCGAACATCGCCCCAAGATGGGTAAGCGGCGGTGCCCCGTGGCCTTCCTGGCCTTGCCCAACCTTACCCAGCAAGTCCTTGCCTATAGCTTCGGTGAAAAAGGTTCCGTCCGTCGCGATCCAGATAGCAACGAACCATGGGGATACAAGCAGCAGGAACCAGACAAACCCGATCAGTGGCGAAGCGGCCTTGAACCAGGCAACCTTACGGCGCAACACCATCAAGCCGACCACAGTCAGTCCGACAACCATCGGCCCAACCGGTCCCTTTATCAGCACACTTGCGGCCAGGGCCGTCCAGAACAGCAGGCCCATACCCCACTGTCTTGTGCCATTCTCCTTCAGCCAGATCCGCGCCAATGCGCCTTGAGCAATAACAATTGCCGCAAAAAGCATCGCGTCGGTCTTGGCCAGACGCGCCTCGACGCCAACTATGATCGCAAGAACGACAAAACCGCTGACCAGAAGCGCCCCTGCGGGGCCCATGAAGGCCCTGGCCATCCAAAAGGTGGCGAGCACGCTGATTATTGCGCCAATGACAGAAGGCAGCCGGTAAACCCACAACGGTGCGTCGGCGCCGTAGCCCGTCAGTTTTGCCGCCCCGGCCTGAAGCCAATAGATGCCGACGGGTTTCTTGTGACGCGCCTGATCCTGAAAGCGGATGTCGATGTAATCATCCGTTTCCAGCATCTGTTTTGTGGCTTGCGTGAAGCGCGGCTCATCCCTGTCCAGTGGCGGAACAGTCCATTGTCCCGGCACAAAAAGTACAAGAGAGAGAAACAGCAGCAGAAAGGGAGCTGTGATGTCGTGTCCGAACACCTTCAACCAGATCGGCTTGCGCATCGTTTGACCGGGTGCACTTGCACCGGTCGTCCGGTTGCCCGTCTTGCCGGTATTAGCGGTGCTTGCTTCCCCTGCTGTTCCAGCGGGTTGCGTTGCCCCTTCCGGGGCATCAGCGGACTCATTGTCGGTTTTGTCTGACATCAACTCATATAATCCGGATCGTGCGGCGGGTCGTCCTAACGGTGAACCCTAAAACTTGAAAGGTTTCTCCTACATGAGCTTTTCGAAAAGGGAAACAAGTGCTTGCCCTCTCCTGCCGCTCGAGTATCGTCCCAGCTAAAGAAATTCGTATTGCGACGACACTTCAATCAGGAATTCCAATGACTTTAATTGCTCAGATAACAGATTTACATCTGCGTCCAAGAGGCCTTGCCTGCTACCGGGTTTCCGACACGAACATGTTTGCCGATCGTGCAATCC
>NZ_JAILWL010000148.1 GCF_025698965.1 Roseibium sp. | reverse complement strand
GGTCGAAAACGATTTTGAAGCGGCACGAGGCGTTGTCGGTGTCTATGACATGAGCGGAGCCGCGGCCAAGCAGATCGGCGAGATCGATACGCAGGGCGTCGGCCCGCATGACATTGTCCTGTCTCAAGATGGCCGCATGCTGATTGTTGCAAATGGTGGGATCGAAACGCATCCGGACAAGGGGCGGGAAAAGCTTAACCTTGAAACAATGGAACCAGCCGTCGTTTTTCTGGATGCCGAAACCGGAGATCTGCTTGCCAGGCACACGCTCGATCCCGCTTTGCATCGGCTGTCGCTCAGGCATATGGCTCTTGATGCAGAAGGCCGCGCCTGGGTCGGAGGCCAGTTTGAAGGTCTTTCTACGGAAACACCGCCTCTGGTTACGGTGGTTTCGCGGGATAGGGCGCCGACGCTTCTGGAAATTCCGGGGGCACTTGCGTCTGGTCTTCAGAACTATATCGGGTCGGTGACCGCCAATGCCTCGGGTACCGTGATTGCAACATCGGCCCCACGCGGCGGACAGACACTATTCTGGAACGCCCAAACCGGGGCTTTTATTGGTGCGAAGGCAATTACGGACGGGTGTGGTGTCGCACCGATCGACGAGACCGGGTTTTTGATTTCGGACGGCAATGGTGCGTTGTCGCTTGTCTCGGATCCGGCCGAACCAGTCGAGGTTCTGGCGCGACCGCCAGGTTATTCCTGGGATAACCACATGGTTGCCTTGCGTTGAGGCCGAGCTGACCGCTCAGGAGTGCATTTTAGGTCATGACAGGCCGGTGATTTTGGGACCGCTCAGGCATCAAATTGCTGGCACAGTGTTGTATTAGGATTTTTCAACAAATGCGGGAAGCGCGCGAATTCAAGGCGTTTCCTGCTTTTGTCAAATTCAGCAGGCACTCTTGCCGCCGGATTGGTCTACATTGGAGCCGATTCGCGAAAGGGAGACGCACGAATATGCGACGGCTTTTGATCGGACTGGGCAGTTTTGTCATTGTGATGGCAACCATCGTTCTGGTGGTGCCACTGTTCCTGCCCAAGGATGAGATCAAGGTTCAAGTGGTGGAACAGGTGGACAAGCGCCTGGGGTGGCTTGTTCGGCTGGATGGTCCTGTCTCCTTGTCCCTGTTCCCCAGATTTTCTCTTGTTGCGGAGAATGTCGGCATTGCAGGTGAAGCCGGTGCGGACGGGATTGAGTTCGCCAAGGCGAACCGCGTTGAGTTCACTCTTGCCTGGGCCGGCCTGATCTCCGGCAATGTGCAGGTTGACGGCATTTCTCTGGATCAGCCCGACATCTATCTGGAAATCGGTGCCAACGGTTCGACAAGTTGGGAACCACGAAAGGTCCTCGCGGACGAGACATCCGAGCAGTCAGATAGCGGTCCGTCAGACCAGGTGGCAACTTCCAGCGAAGATCCTGCCAGTGGCCAGACGCAAACAGGCGTACCTTCCGAAGGTTATCTCAAGAGTATTGGTGTCGACAGCTTCCAGATCAGCGGTGGCACGGTCACCTATAAGGACCCGTCGACTGAAGTTCCGATCCGGATCAGCAATCTCGACCTGACCCTTCGGGCCCCGGATCTGGCTGGAGACGTTGATCTGAATTCCAGTTTTCTACTGCAGGATATTCCGCTTGAAGTTGCCGGGGGACTGTCAAATCCTCTGGGGTTTGTTTCAGGAGACCGGGTGCCGGTCAATCTCACCGTTTCGACAGGCGAAAATTCCTTCAGTGTGTCCGGACAGACCGGATTGATTCCTCCCAGCGCTGATTTTGTGATCAAGGGAACCGGTCCGTCTCTAAAGGCAGTGGCCGCTTTGGCCGGCCAGGATCTTGCGACGGATCCCGGTGCGTTTTCCGTGGATGCCAAGATCACAGGCTCGGAAGCCGCCGTTTCGGTTGCCGATCTTCATATTCTGCTTGGCCAATTGTCGCTGGGGGGAGCTGCGGATGCGGACCTTTCGGGACTGGTTCCGGAAATCTCCGGCCGTCTGGTACTGCAGGACGGATCGATCGCGGATCTGCTTCTGCTCGCGGGACAGGATTTGCCGGCAAGTGGCAAATTGGGCGCGGATCTGGCTTTCGAAACCGTTGGTCTCACGGGAGAGGAGCTCATTGCCGGGCTTGATATCAACGGCTCGGTTTCGATTGCCGACGGCGAGATCGGCGGGCTCGGACTGGCCTCTGCCGTCGGAGGCGACCCGGAAGCCGACAAGCTGACCAATCTCGCAATGGATGTAGATCTGGAAGGGCTTGAAAATCCGATTTCGTTGTCTGGGGCTCTTTCCTGGCGTGGCGAGGCCTTCAGCCTGGCAGGTCAGGCAGATACAGCTCGTCTGCTTGCAGGAGATGCGGCTCCGGTTTCGGTCAACGTCAAAGGAAACCGGTTGAGTGCAGGATTTGACGGCCGGGCATCGATGACAGGAGCGCTTGACGGGGCCGTTAGTGTTGCGACTGCTGACTTGCGTGGTCTGATGGCGTGGATGGGACAGAACATTGGCGCAGGTGGCGGTCTCAAGACGTTCAAGGCCTCGGGCATTTTCGGCATGCAGGGAAACACGCTTTCCTTTGAGGAAACCCGTTTTACCCTGGACGATACTTCCGGTGAGGCAGATGGCCGTGTGGACCTGGGCGGGCGCCCCAAGGTGACCGCTCGGCTGGCGCTGCGTGAACTGGTTCTGGATCCCTACCTTGGGGACAGTTCCAGTCCCGGGAGTTCCAAGGCCGGGTCCTCTGGAAATGTCAGCGGAGGGACTGGTGGCAACGGTGGCGGTGGCGCGCCTGGCGGGGCCTCGGGCTGGAGCACTGACACGATCGATTTTTCCGGTCTCCAGGCCGTGGATGTCGACTTCAAGGTCACTACCCGGGAAATTCGGTGGGATAAGATCAAGATCGATGAAAGCGCCCTTTCGACGACAATCAAGAACGGTGTTTTGACAGCCAACCTTGAAAAGCTGGCGCTTTACAAGGGAACCGGGTCAGGAACCGTGACGCTGAACGGCGCATCGGCAACACCCGGGGTGAAGGCGAAGTTCGCCTTGTCCGGATTGGAAGCTCATCCGTTGCTGCGGGATGCGGCGAATTTTGACTGGATCGAAGGCAGAACCGCGATCAATCTCGACGTTCAGTCAAAAGGCAACAGTGAACAGGCGCTCGTACAGGCGTTGCAGGGGACGGCGAACTTCAAGTTCACCGAAGGTGCCATCCGGGGCATCAATATTCCCAAGATGGTGCGCGGACTCTCCGTTGAGACCCTGCTCGGCTGGCAGGACAATTCCACGGAAAAGACGGACTTCAGCGCGCTCGAAGCTTCGTTTACCATCGCAAATGGCATTGCCAAGACGGACAATCTTTCGATGGTCGGACCTCTGGTCCGCATGACGGGCCAAGGCACCACGAATATGCCAGGCCAAACGCTGGAATGGCGCGTGGAACCGAAAATTGTGGCCTCACTCGAGGGACAGGCACCCGTGCCGCGCCGAAAGGGGGAAGACAAGAAGCTGGCCGGTCTGGGGGTGCCAATCGTGATCGAAGGGCCGTGGGCCGATCCACGCATTTATCCGGACATCGCCGGTATTCTTCAAAATCCCGAAGCGGCGTATAAGCAACTTCAACAGACCGGCGGTGAATTGATTTCCATTCTTCAGGGCAGCAAAGAACCGTCTGAGGAGCTTGTCGATACCGCGAACAAAGTCATCGAACGCGCGACCGGCGGACGGACGCAGATCGATGTCCAAAAGGTTATCGACGGCCAGGTTGATGACGAAGAGGTGCTCAAGGCGGTCGAAGAAGGTTTCGGTCTGCCGTCCGGTTTGCTCGGCAACGTTTTCGGCAAGAAGAAGAACGACGGCAATTGATGCGCTCGTTTGGAGCTTAAAACTGCCTTGCCTTGCGGGCCAGTTCGATACCGGGACTGACCCGCATGAGGCGTATTTCGCCGAAGCTGCGGATCTCCTGTTTTCCAAGATCGACGAGTTGAAACTCGTCGACGAGGAACTCCTTCATGGCGTCCGGTGCGACAATGCACATGGGGTTGGCAAATCCCTGGAGGCGCGAGGCAAGGTTCACGGCTGAGCCGAAGACGTCGTAGACATATTTTTGTATTCCAACCACCGAGCCAACTGCAGACCCGGTGCCCAGACCGATACGTGCCTGCCATTTGTACTGGTGGCTCTGGTTGCGGCGCTCAAGATAACGGATGAAGCGGACAGCACAATTTGCGACCGCGCGCGCGTGGTCCGGGGAAGGCTCAGGCATGCCTGCGACAGCAAGATAGGCGTCACCAATCGTTTTGATCCTCTCGCAACCATATTGTTCTGCGATCCGGTCAAACGCCGTGAAAATGTCGTTCAATTCACCCAATGTAACCGTCGGATCATGCTCGGCGGCAAATCTCGTGAAATCAACAAAGTCCAGCATGACCACCGATACGCTTTCATAAAGCTGCGGCGTGACCACACCAAAGGTCTTGAACTCTTCATAGACAGTGCGTGGCATGAGGTTGAGCAGCAGGCGTTCCACCCGTTCTTTTTCGCGCTCCAGTTCACGCGTATTCCGCTCAACCATGGTCGAATAGCTGTCGATCATCGATTCCAGTTCACGGATCCGGGTAATGTTCTGGCACTCAACCACATAAAAGTCCTGCGCATCCGCACTGGCGCTGGAGATCGACAGCGCAATGATCAGCGTTCTTCGCTTGCGCTTGATCGACAGTTCGCCAGCGTAGCGGCCTTCCTGGTGAAGCGCGGCCTTGATGTCGTCAACAACGATGTCCTGCAGGATCTCGGGCAAGGTCGCGTCGAGTCCCGGGGTGCCGAACCACTCCGAAAAAGGAGCATTGGTGAAGAGTATCTGGAGATCTTCGCATCGGACAATCGCAATGCCGACACCGATGGCGCGCAGGAGCTGTTCGTTGATTGCCGTAATGCTCATGACGCGTCGTCCGAAAGGATGGACGAGCGCCTGGCTTCTATCTCGGCCATGACGGTTTCGACATCCTGGGGTTCGATGCCGTGATCCGCCAACGTTTCGCTCAGCAACCGGCGGACTTCGTCAAAGTCGTCATGTGTCAGGTTCAGCGAGGCATGGGCCCTTTTGAGGCGTTCGTCGGAATAGGAGATCGGGCCACCAAGAAGTGAGGCAATAAACTTTGTCTGATGGTCAATCAGGCGGGGCATGTCGATGCCGTCGAAATGGTCGCCGACCTGATCGGAGTCGAGCACCTTGTCGTAAAAGCTCAAAACGATGCGGCTCACGAACTTGAAGCCGCCGTACTTGTCGAAGAGCGCGTCTGCCATAACCGCGGAACTCAATTCATGGTCAATCAATCTAAAGTAATAATAGATTAAGCGACTGAGCATTTATTGCAAATTTGTCCGAATTTAAATGTATGAGATTTGTATTTTTGAGATGCCCTCTAGGGAAGTTTTCTGTATTTACAGTTGTATTATTTTGAGAGTCAACTGAAGTCGAGGGCGATGGTTCTCAAGTCAGCGACAGCCCTGACCGAGCAGTCTTGGAAGTCCGGCAGGTCTTGAATCGTTCAAAGTTCCAGTGCCGCCAGCATGGCTGCGACGCCGTCATCAATCGTTCCGGTGTTTTCGATCCGGATGAGATTGGGGACATGGTCCGGCTCCAAGTCCGCGCGTTGCAGGCGCCCGCGAATATCTTCGAGGCTTTCACGGCCACGGGCTGCAAGGCGTTCGGCCAGCACTTCAACCGGAGCGGTGATCAGGAGCACGATCGCGGTCTGATACTTTTCTGCCGACTGAAGGAGAACCTTGCGCGACCCGTTGGCTATCACTGTGTCGCCCGCGCAGACGACATCGTCATAGGTTTTCGGGATAACATAACCAAGACCATGGGCTTCCCAGGCAAGAGCAATCTCGCCTGCCTGTATCAGGTCGTCGAATTCGGCGCGGCTCAGCGTGTCGTGATCTTCCGCATTCGGGTCCGACTGACGGGTGATTGCCCGTCTGGCAAAGTGCACGCCGGATCTGTCCTTGAGACTATCTTGCAGTGCGGTGAGGAGCGTATCCTTGCCGGCACCACTTGGCCCGACCACAAGAACCATCCGGCCCGGCCCGAGCTTTTTGCCTGCCTTTGTTCCAGTGTCAGGCAACCCGCTTGCCCTCACGCCAGACACCACGCACGATTGGAACATTACCGACCAGCTTGACCTGAATGAGATCGGCTCGAAGGCCCGGCATCAATGTGCCGCGATCCTCAAGTCCGATTGCCTGAGCCGGGGTGGATGTGACCATCGCGACAGCCTTGGGAAGAGAAATAGCCTCGACCTCTTCCGCCAGCTGGAATGCCGACTGAATCAACGAAACCGGGACATAGTCCGACGACAAAACATCCAGATATCCGGCTTCCGCCAGTTCTCTGGCCGAAACATTGCCGGAATGGGAACCGCCTCGCACCACATTCGGCGCGCCCATCAAAACAGCCATGCCCTGCTCATGAGAGGCCCTGGCAGCTTCGATCGTTGTCGGGAATTCGGCAATTTTTGTGTTCAGTGCGATGGCTTCATCGACATGGGCGACTGTTGCGTCGTCGTGGCTGGCAATCGCGATACCACGCTGCTGCGCGAAGGAAGAAAGCTGTTTCCGGTTTTCCGGCGCAAGACTGCCGGCTCTTTCCTGTCGGCGCTTGATGAACTCATCCATCTCGGCATCCGAGAAACCCTTCTTGCCCTGATAGTAGATCTTGTACGAATCGAGTGAAACGAACTGGCGCTGTCCCGGTGTGTGATCCATCAGGGAGATAAGACGAATGCTGTCGTCGTCTTCAAAGTGCTTGAATGCGTTCAACACATCTGGTGCGGAAACTTCGCAGCGCAGATGAATGAAGTGGTCTGCCCGCAGACGATGTTCCTGCTGACCGGTCTCGATCGCATCGGCAAGCGCCCGCATATCCTCGTAACCGATATCGGCGTCCTCATCCATGCCGACACGCAGTGCATCGAAGACGGTGGTGATACCGGCGCAGGCGATCTGTGCGTCATGGGCCTGGACTGCGGAAACCGTGTTCCAGCGGACCTTCGGACGTGGTGCGTAGTGAGTTTCCAGGTGATCTGTGTGCAGTTCGATCAACCCTGGAAGCAGATAGTCGCCATCACAGTCATGGCCGTCCACTTCGGTGGGGGCGGCGATGTTTTCAATCAACCCGTTTTCGTCGACGGTCATGGAGCCGTCAAACACCTCATTGGCCACAACAAGCTTGGCATTTTTGAAGGTTTTTGGATGCGTGCTCATGCAGTCTCCTTGGGGGTAAGTCGGTCGTCGGAAATCCCGGCTTCAAGCGGCGGGATGTCTCCGGTCAGGTCAAATACGGTGTGAACGTCGAATGGGGCGCCGCGTTCCGGCTCGGTATAAAGAGCGAAAGTCCGGCAGATGCGTGGACGTCCGGTTACGGTTTCAAAATGAGACCTTGCGGCAGCAGCAAGCAGGTCTGCCTGTCTTTCATCGTCCAGTTTGTTGGACAGGGTCATGTGAAAGCGGAATTCGTCAAAGACGTAAGGATACCCCCACTCGGCCACATAAGCATCCTGTTTCGGCGTCAGATTGCTCTGCCTGCGACGTGCAAGATCCGCATCGGAAAGCGGTGCGCGATATCTTTCAAAATGACGCACGCACAATGCCGCAAAGGCGGAGAGAGACGGTTCCTGTTGATCAGGTGTCAAAGCGAGGAACTTGCCGAGGCGATTAACCGACAGCCCCTGAATCTCATAGGGCGCTATGGTGCGGGCTAATTCTTCGCAGGCTCGGATCAGCGCCGCCTCATCGGTATCCCGGTGACGTGAGAAAGGTGCTTTCAACGTACCGTGAAAACCATAGCGGCGAGGACTGCTTGTCAAATCCCGGAAACTCTCCGCGTTTAGGCCCGAGAGTGCCGGTTGAGTCAGCCCGTCACCTGAAAACGGGTCTCGGCCCAGCCAGGAATTTCCCAACTGCATCAGTTGGTCGTCAGCCGCAGCGGCAAAATAGATGGCGTAACGCATGGTCCGAATCGCGATTTCATTTCAAGAAGTGGCCGAAGAGATGGCCTACAGGCGGGCAGTGACTGTTCTGTGACAGTTTTCCGCTGCCTGCAAGTGTTTCATTTCTGCGGTCTCAGGCCGCTGCATCAGCGGCAAAGCCGGTAACGTCGATAATGCGGTCGGCAATCTCTTCGCGAACATCCTGATCATGCAATATGCCTACCATGGCGACACCTTGTTCCTTTTTCTCTTCCACCAGACGCACAACGACAGCCCTGTTGGCAGCGTCCAGTGACGCAGTCGGCTCATCCAGGAGAAGGATCGGGTAGTGGGCTATGAAACCGCGCGCGATGTTGACCCTTTGCTGTTCGCCACCAGAGAAAGTTGCCGGTGGCAAGGTCCAGAGGCGTTCGGGAACATTGAGCCGGGCAAGCAGCGCCCTGGCTGTTTCAATGCCTTCAGATTCGCTGGACCCCTGTGCGATCAGAGGTTCGGCGACAACTTCTTCTGCAGAAACACGGGGAATGGTGCGCAGGAACTGGCTGACATATCCGATTGTGTCGTCGCGCAGTTTGAGGATCTGGCGGGGTTCGGCTCCGGCAATGTTGACGATGTCATTGCCGATGGTCACCAGGATCTGACCTTCATCGCAACGGTAATTGCCATAGATCATTTTCAGGATCGAACTCTTCCCGGCTCCCGACGGACCGCCAAGAACCACACATTCACCTTCATTGACCGAAAATTCGACCTTTTCAACGACTGGAATGACCGTGCCACCCTGCAGATGCATGGTGAAGGATTTACCGACGCTGTTGAGATAAAGACGGACTGACATAATGGGCGGCCCTCAAACCTGAAGAATGGAAGATACGAGCAGCTGGGTGTAAGGCTCGCGGGGGTCGTCGAGTACCTGATCCGTCAATCCACTCTCGATGACGTTGCCCTGGCGCATGACCATGATCCTGTGCGACAGCAGACGGGCGACCGCGAGATCGTGGGTGACGATTACAACCGAAAGGCCAAGGTCGGCCACCAGCCTGCGGAGCAGGTCCAGAAGGCGAGCCTGGACGGAAACGTCAAGGCCACCGGTTGGCTCGTCCATGAATACCAGCCGTGGCCGGGTGACAAGATTGCGGGCGATCTGCAGACGCTGGCGCATGCCGCCGGAGAAGGAGCGTGGATCGTCGTCGATCCGATCGCTGTCGATTTCCACCCGGCCGAGCCAGTCATCCGCCGTAGCGCGGATGTTGCCATAGTGCCGATCCCCGACAGCCATCAGGCGTTCGCCGACATTCGCACCAGCCGATACATTCATCCGCAGGCCATCAGCGGCGTTCTGATGAACAAAACCCCAGTCGGTCCGCATCAGCAACCGGCGTTCTGCCTCGGTCAACTGGTAGAGATTGCGCATGGAACCGTCGCGCATGCGGTACTCAATGGCTCCTGCGGTTGGCGCCAGTCGTGTGGACAGACAATTGAGCAAGGTTGTTTTCCCGGACCCACTTTCACCAACAATGGCCAGAACTTCGCCGGGAAAGAGATCGAATGACACGTTGGAACAGCCGATCCTGTCGCCATAATAGCGGGTGACATTGTGAACCTGCAAAAGCGGTTCTTCCGACATGAACACGCTCATCAGATTGTCTCCTCAACTGTTGCGCCACCAATTTGAATCGCGGCGGGATCCGCCGCCATGGGGCCAGCGTGCCCTTCTGCGCGGCGCTCCTCGCAGTAGTCGCTGTCGGAGCAGACGAACATGCGTCCGCCCTTGTCATCGAGAATGACCTCGTCGAGATAAACGTTCTCGGCGCCACAGAGGCCGCAGGGTTTGTCGAATTTCTGGACCTCGAATGGATAGTCCTCGAAGTCGAGGCTCTTGACCTTGGTATAAGGAGGAATCGCGTAGATGCGTTTCTCACGGCCTGCGCCGTAAAGCTGCAGGGCTTCCATCTGATCGATCTTCGGGTTGTCGAATTTCGGCGTTGGCGACGGATCCATTACGTAGCGATCATTCACCTTGACCGGATAGGCGTAGGTCGTCGCGATATGGCCGTTCTTGGCAATGTCCTCGTAAAGCTTCACATGCATGAGACCATAGTCTTCCAAAGCATGCATCTTGCGGGTTTCGGTTTCACGTGGCTCAAGGAAGCGCAGCGGTTCGGGGATCGGAACCTGAAACACCAGGACCTGGTTTTCGGTGAGGTTCTTCTCCGGGATCCGGTGACGGGTCTGGATGACCGTTGCTTCCGACGTTTCGTAGGTGGTTCTGATACCTGCCGTCTTTTCAAAAAAGCCGCGCAGGGAAACTGCGTTGGTGGTGTCGTCCGATCCCTGATCGATCATTTTCAGACAATCATCCTTGCCGAGGATCGAGGCTGTGACCTGAACTCCACCCGTTCCCCAACCGTAGGGCATCGGCATTTCGCGCGAAGCGAAAGGCACCTGATAACCCGGAATGGCAATGCCTTTCAGGATTGCCCGCCGGATCATGCGTTTGGTCTGTTCGTCCAGATAGGCAAAATTGTATTCGCCCTGGTCGTAAATCTCAGCGGTATCGTTCATTCTGCGGCCTCCTGGGCGGCGTCGCCGTTTTCTTCCTGCCTGCGTTTTTCAAACCACTCGTCGCGCATGCGGCGGACAAGATCGAGTTCGGCCTGAAAATCGACGTAATGGGGCAGTTTCAGGTGTTCGACAAAGCCGGTTGCCTGAATGTTGTCGGAGTGCGACAGCACAAATTCGATATCCTGCGCGGGGGCAACCTGCTCCTCGCCCAGTTCCTGCCATCGCATGGACCGGTCGACCATGGCCATGGACATGGCCTTGCGTTCAACCTGGCCGAAGACCAATCCATATCCGCGGGTGAAGGTCGGAGCGGCTTTCGCCGACCCCTGAAACTGGTTGACCATCTGGCATTCGGTCACCTTGATCGAGCCAAGGGTGACGGCAAATCCCAGCTCTTCCGCAAAGAACTCGATTTCGACCTCGCCGTATCTGATTTCGCCCGCAAAAGGGTGCGTGCGGCCATATCCGCGCTGCGTTGAATAGGCGAGAGCGAGCAGGAAGCCTTCGTCTCCGCGCGCCAGATTCTGCAATCTCAGATCCCGATCTGCCGGAAAAGACAGCGGCTCACGGGTCAGGTCTCCCACCGGTGTATCCTCGCCGGTAACGGGATCGGGCTCCATGAGGCCTTCGTCGCCGAGGAGATCGGTCACGCGTGGCATGGCATCATCGTCAGCCTGAACCGTTTCGACAGACTGACCGGTGTTGTCTTCTTCCGCGGCGAGCGTGAAATCCAGGAGCCGGTGGCTGTAATCGAAGGTCGGCCCGAGAACCTGACCGCCCGGGAGATCCTTATAGGTCGCGGAGACACGTCGTTCGACCAGCATCTTTGCCGTATCAACCGGTTGGCTATAGCCGAAACGTGGCAGCGTGGTGCGATAGGCGCGCATCAGGAATGCGGCCTCAATCAGATCGCCGCGGGACTGTTTTATCGCAAGGGCTGCGAGCGTCTCGTCATAGAGGGAACCTTCGCCCATCACGCGGGCAACGGAATGCGACAGTTGCTGAGCGATCTGCTCCAATGTCAGTGAGGGAACCGAAGTGTCTCCCCGGCGGCGTTTGGCCAGGAGCTTATGAGCATTGCGGATGGCCTTTTCACCACCTTTGACGGCAACATACATGGCTTAAACCTCCGTCGGCGAGATGCGGGTGGATCGGGGCAAGGCGGCAATTTCCGTTTCTCCGGCGAAGATCAGGTCTATGCCGCGCGGAAACTGATTGTTGTTGCTTGCAACCTGGTCCCAAAACACCGGTGGGACCGGCCCTGTGGCAAAAACGGTTGTGTCCTTGATGCCGGGGCCGGTCAGAGTTACCGAGGGAGCGGTGCCAAATTCCTGACCGGTGAGAATGACCGTGGTTGACTGGTCGGGATATTCGGCAGAGCCCTGATTGAAACTCGCCAGAGGGATCAGGTGTTCGGGATCGCTGACAAGAGCAAAAGACGCGTCAACGGCTTCGCCGACTATGGGCGCGCCGGTATGGAAGCGCAGGAATGCCTTGACCGCTTCAGATGAATTCAATGACCGGTCGAGCCAGACCGGCGTGTCGTAATCGAAGAGTGTCAGGGCAATTGCGGCGGCAACCGGCGTCAGCGGCGCAGGTGGACTAAGGTCATGGGTGTCGATCACCTTGCGGCTGCCGGGGCGGGCCATGACGTCCATGATGGCTCGGAAACAGGTCTGCGCGTTGTGGACGGGATCCTGGAACCCGGCAGCAAGGGGGGTGTTTTTTGTGGTCGTCCGGATTGAGGTTTCCATCAATTGTCTCCCCGTACCATGGTGAAGAAATTGACCTTGGTCGCCTCGGTCTCTTCCTTGACCGTTTCCTTTTCCTCTGCCTGGCAAGCTGCAAGTGGGGTTATGATGTCGTTCTCGATCTGCGCGCGCGCATCACTGCGTTGCCAGAGAGCATCAATGACGGCCGAGTGCAGGGCTTTCTGCTTGTTGCGACCAAGACTGTAGGCGCTGCCGGTTTCACCTGTCTCCAGGCGTACGACGCAACGGGTCACCGTGACCTCGCCCAGGTTGAACGGGCTGCCGGTCCCACCCATCCGACCGCGAACCATGACCAGGCCGGTTTCCGGTTGGCGCACGAGATCAAATGGAGGTGGGGAGAGTGTTTCGAACTTTTCCGCAACGGCCTCGGGACTGGCTGCTGCAAGGGTTGCCATGATTTTCT